>NZ_JBEPWZ010000191.1:0-5704 GCF_041642155.1 Fodinibius sp. | reverse complement strand
TGGGCGATCATCCGGACAGCGGTAAAAAAGTGCGTGTTATGGACGGACGTTACGGGCCGTATATCAAGCACGGGAAAAAGAATATCAGTTTGCCCAACGACTTTGATCCCGAAGATGTTTCGATGGATATTGCCGTCCAGCTTATTGAAGAGAAGGGAAAGTAATAACCGTTGGAAGCGAGATATTAACGATGCAGAGATTACTTTTTTGCTTTTAAAAATTTATACATGACAATGATCTGTTAGTTTTCTAATTTGATACGTCATGGAAAAAACATCAGAACACTGCTTCCAATATCCCGGTAACCTGCATGAGATCGACCTGGCGACGCTGGTCTCCATGTACCGCGACCGGGGAATTCCCAAAAAAGCCAAACCGGGCGAATATTTCGCCTGTGCAGCAACCGGCAACCTTATTAAAGAGGGGAAATGGTGGTTCGGCCAATATTATGAGCAGAAAGCGTGGGATAAGACGCTTACCAAGGGTAGCGAGGGATATCCGTTGACCGAAGTGGAAATGAATATTTTAGGGATGGCCTATACTGCGGACGGAGAAGCGCCACACCGTGATCATGTGGAACAGAACGCCGGTGTCATAAGCAAGCTCTCGTATATGATTATCAATGATTTGAAAGAGTTTGGCTTCCTGTCTATTGACGAGCAAAAGCGGCTGCTGATTACTCCCCGCGGCGAAAAGGCGTTACAGGGGATCGCGCGCCGACTGTACGGGAAGAGATTTCACGCCGATATGCTGAATATCAACCAGGGGACTGTAGCTCAGCCGAGGATAGAACGTGCCCGGAAGGAAGACAATGAACAAGCCAGTCTGTTTTAGTATAGTTTTCATGCCGAATACCTCGGGGACTTCATTGTGAAGTTGACCTGTTTGCTGCGTTGACATACCGGTTGCCCCGTAATGAAAAACCCCGATTAGCCCGCTCCCGGCACGTAGCAGGGGTGATGTTACCAATGTCTGGGATGTTTAGCACGATTTCCAAGGATCATCAAAACCAAAAAACGATATGAGATACCTGGAATCATTTTTTATAGTACTTTTTGCCTGTTGTTTGGGATTTCAATTGCCGTCGAATGCCCAGACGATTCCCAAAGAGAAGTTAATTGCTCTGACCCCGCAGTGGCAGGGGGAACGCTTTGAGGACGGTCGCCCCCGGGTGCCGGACCACATTCTCGAGCGCATGGAGCATGTGACCATTGAAGAGGCCTGGGGGATTATCCGCGGGGAAGGATACCACAATCAATTTGAAGGCGGGGAATGGGAAATTCTGCACCCCGATGAGCCTGTTGTAGGCAGAGCGCTGACGGCGACATACAGCCCGGCGCGTCCGGGGGTACAGGAGTATATAGACCGACAGGGCGAGAACGCGAACCGTTCGGGACCGCCCAACACCTGGCCGATTGACATGCTGGAACAGGGTGATGTGTATGTTGCCGACGGCTATGGCAAGGTGAAAGACGGTACCTTGATCGGCGACCGGCTGGGCAATACGATCTATGCCAACTCCGGCAACGGGGTTGTGCTGCATGGCTCCTCGCGCGACCGGGAGGGACTGGCTGGGATTGAGGGCTTTAATGCTTTTGTACGGGACTGGCACCCGTCGTATATCCGGGAAATGATGTTGATCGGGTTGAATAGTCCGACGCGGGTGGGCTCGGTGACGGTCATACCTGGAGACGTGGTGCTGGCCAAGCAGGATGGGGTGATCTTTATTCCGGCTCATCTGGCCGGGCGGGTGGTCTCACGGTCAGAAATGATCCGGACCCGGGATAGCTTCGCCCACGATCGCGTACGCAGCGGAACGTATACCGCCGGACAAATGGACACGGAATGGACCCAGGCAATCGAAGAAGACTTTACCCAGTGGGTAGAAAAGAATGCTGATCGGCTGAAGGAGGACCTTGGAGTCAGTCAAAGGACCATTAATGAGCTGCTGGAAGAGTAGCATACTGTAATTACCAACTTTAATCTGAAAGTATATATATAATTGAATAAGAAAAAGAAGCGACGTTGTGCAAAAGGGGAGAGCAGGCGAGAATTTTTAAAAAAAGCGGGGATGGGGGGACTCGGGCTGGGTTCGCTGGCATTGGGCCCGATCACGGAGCAGGTCAGGCACCTGAGCTCTGACGTAAATCGACATTCCGCCCCCTCAGATTTGGAGATTACTGATATGCGGATTGCGGAAGTGGACGGTATTCCTTTCCGGGTGCCGCTGGTCCGTATTGACACAAACCAGGGGATCTCCGGCTATGGCGAAGTGCGCGACGGCGGAGCCAAAGAGTATGCGCTGATGCTGAAAAGCCGTATTGTAGGGAAAAATCCCTGCAATGTTGAAAAAGTGCTGGGTATTATGGAACAGTTCCGGGGCGAAGGCCGGCAGGCAGGGGGCGTGGCGGCGGTCGAGATGGCGCTCTGGGATATCGCCGGCAAGGCCTACGGGGTACCGGCCTACCAGATGCTGGGCGGCAAATACCGCGATAAAATTCAGCTCTATGCGGACACCGCCGGAGCGAAGGACCCGCATGAGTTTGCCCGCAGGATGAAGGAAACCCGCGTCGATGCGGGGTATACCGCACTGAAGATGGATATTGGGATTGAATTACTTTCCCAGACCCCGGGCACACTGGTGAACTCCGGCGCGCATGTTCCCAAAGGCGAGCACCGGCTGCAGAGCCAGTATTCCGGAACCCCCGGTGAGTACGGACAAATTGATCACCCGTTCACGCGTATCCAGATTACCGAAAAGGGACTTGAACTGATGGAAGAATATGTTCGGGTCATGCGTGATACGATCGGCTACGAAATTCCTTTGGGGATCGATCATTTCGGCCATTTCGGGGTAAACGAGGCGATAAAGATCGCCCGAATACTGGAGCCGTATACCATCGCCTATGCCGAGGATATGGTCGCCTGGAAATGGACGGACCTCTGGAAGGAAATTACCGATGCCACCACAACTCCCACCCAGACGGGCGAAGACATCGGCACCTGGGAAGGGTGCAAGCCGTTAATCGACAACCGCGCCATTGATATTATTCATCCGGACCCGGGCTCGACGGGCCTGTTGGGGACGAAAAAGATCGGCGATTACGCCCAGGCGCAGGGCATCGCCATGAATCTGCATTTTGCGGGCTCGCCCGTCGGCTTTATGGCGTCGTTGCATGTAGCGGCGGCGACACAAAATTTTAATACGCTCGAACATCACTCGGTCGGTGTTGACCGCTGGTATGATATGTACGATGGCGATCCTGACATGATTTTTGATGCGGGCTATGCCACGGTGCCGGAGAAGCCGGGACTGGGAGTTGAACTGAACATGGATGTGGTGAAGGACAGCCTGATTGAAGGGGCCGGGTTCTTTGAACCGACGCCCGAATGGGACGAGATACGGACCTGGGACCGCCTCTGGAGTTAAGGGACCGGATTGGATAGACGCCGCAAATAATTACACACCAGAATGGTTTTTGATCATCAGTGGAGTAAAATATTCCTAAGCGGTACAGGCCTTGTATTACTGATTATGGTGATCGGGGGGTGCGGGGATCAGGGACCAGACTCACCGGAAGAGGAAGAGAGGTTCTCACGCCAGCAGCGTATTGCCGCTGAAGTCGACAGTGTGCTGAAGGATCAGTATCAGTTGTGGTATCCCCGGGTTATCGATCAGGAACACGGGGGCTTTCTGAGCCGTTTTACCTACGACTGGCGGCCTGAGGGTGCCCAGGATAAATTTATTGTCACCCAGGCGCGGCATGTCTGGTCGACCTCAAAAATGGCCCATCACAATGAACCTCATCGGGATTTCGAAAAGTACGGCAAGCACGGGTTTCAATTTATGCGGGAGGTAATGTGGGACCGGGAGCACGGCGGTTTTTTCGAAATGGTCACCCGAAAGGGGAAGGTGATAACCGGAGAAGATGGACAGATTCGAAAACGACTCTATGGAAACGCTTTTGCTATCTATGGTTTAGCCGCCTATTACCGGGTTTCAGAGGATAAGGAAGCCCTGCGTTTAGCGCAGGAAACCTTTCATTGGCTTGAGAGGGGAGCGTACGACCGGAAACACGGGGGATACTTTAACAGTTTGACAAGAGAGGGGCGGCCGTATGACGAGGATTTTCCCAAGGATTATAACAGCAGTATCCATATGCTCGAGGCTCTTGCGGAACTGCACCTGGTGTGGCCGGACAGCCTGCTGCAGAATCGTCTTTATGAAATGTTTCGAATTGTACGTGATACCATCGTCACGGATAAGGGATACATGAACCTGTACTTCCGCGAGGACTGGTCCCCGGTCACCTACAAGGATTCTTCACGTTCGCTGCAGGAAGAGCACCAGGCGACAGATCACATCACCTTTGGTCACGATATTGAAACGGCTTTTCTGCTGTTGGAAGCCGCCCATTCCCTGGGGTTTGATGCCGATTCAACACTCAAAAAGGCTAAAAAAATGGTGGATCATACGATCGACCATGCCTGGGATGAGAAGGAGGGAGGTATCTATGACTACGGCTATTATTTCCAGGGAGACGATTCGCTGACCGTAACGCAAACCTCCAAGGAGTGGTGGTCGCAAGTGGAAGCTTTGCATTCGCTGCTGATTATGGCCGATTATTTTGCCGGTGATCCACGCAATTATGCTGGTAATTTTGTCCGCCAGTGGCAGTATATCAAAAAATATATGCTGGACCATGAGCACGGGGGATGGTACCGGGGCGGTATCGATGAAAACCCGGAAGAACGAACATCGCCAAAAGCTACTATCTGGAAAGGAAACTATCATACGATCCGGGGATTGCTGAGATCCAGGGAGCTTCTGGAAAAGATGTCTCAAAACAGACATCCAATAAAATAATAGCTACCGTTGTGGAATCTGCACACAAATATAATTCTTTACCGGCCAAATACCTGTTTACAACTGATGATCCCTTTAATATAAAAAGGCAGGCTTTGGAAGCGAGGAGAGGCCGGGCAATCTGAGAGTCAGTTATGGAGCCATCTGCGCGATCCCGCGGGTTTGAGCAGGAGGGATTTCCTCAAAAATCCGGATCGTAAATAACATAGGCGATTGGTTTGCATAATACTTATTTTCAAGGCTTCTGAAAACAGATTATCAATATATTAAGTTAAGATAGTTTTATTTATGACGTGGAAACGAACCCACAACTGTGGAGAACTGACAGCGGAAAATACAGGTGAAGAGATTATTCTGAACGGATGGGTAGCCACCCGTCGCGATTTGGGCGGGGTTATTTTTATCGATCTGCGAGACCGTCATGGCATTACCCAGATTGTATTCAATGAGACGGATAAAAAGCTGCACGAGAAAGCCGAGCAGTTGCGCGGCGAATATGTGATCGGCGTGCAGGGAGTGGTTGAAAGACGGGATGAGGAAAATATAAATCCCGACCTTTATACCGGGGATATTGAAATTATAGTAACGGATCTCCAGATTTACTCAAAAGCGGAAACCCCACCTTTTGAGATCAAGGAAGATATTGCCACCGGTGAAGAGATCCGGTTGACCTATCGCTACCTGGACTTGCGCCGCCCCGATCTCCAGCGGAATATGGTTCTTCGCTCCGATTTCTACCAGTCGGTTCGCTCTTTCTATCATAATCGCGATTTTGTGGAAGTCGAAACACCGGTGCTGATGAAAAGTACCCCGGAAGGCGCGCGCGATTACCTGGTG
>NZ_JBEPWZ010000190.1:0-5707 GCF_041642155.1 Fodinibius sp. | reverse complement strand
CAGCCACCGACATGGATGATGCAAAAATTCGGGAAAACGCAGCAGGCTACCGGGTATATCGGTCATTTCCTGTCGGGGCTTTTGGTGGGGGTATTTGCAGCCCCCTGTATTGGACCGCCCATCATTGCCCTGCTCGCTTTTGTAGGAGCGCAGGGCAGTCCTTTATTCGGCTTTTTTGCATTCTTTGTTATGGCACTCGGGCTTGGAATACCGTACCTGTTTCTCGGTACTTTCAGCGGTTATCTCAGTAAACTGCCGCAGTCCGGCACCTGGATGATCTGGATTAAGAAACTGTTCGGTGTCGTATTAGTAGGTGTAGCCCTGTTTTATCTTTTCCTCGCATTTTGGCCGGGCTATACGATGTGGTCGGTGTTGGTCACCCTCGCAGCCGGTGGAATTTATCTCGGATTTTTTGAACGTTCAGGAAGCGATAAACGCACCTTCCGATGGGTGAAATATGCAACCGGTATTGGAGCTCTGATCGGTGCCCTGCTGCTTTTCCAAAACCTGCAAAAAGAAGGGATCGAATGGCGGCAGTACGACGCAGAACGTATCGTGCAAATCGGTCAACCGGTAATACTTGATTTCTACGCCGACTGGTGCATCCCCTGTATCGAACTCGAGCGACAGACGTATACCGATGAGGAAGTCATCGCAAGCACCGCCGATTTCGTACGTATGAAAGTGGACCTTACCCGTTATGACTCCGAGCGATCAGAAAAACTCAGAGAACAGTATGATATCGCCGGCGTACCAACCGTTGTCTTTTTAGATTCTGACGGCAACGAGATACGCGAAGCCCGGGTCGTCGGATTTATGGATGCGGAAGCATTTCTTAAAAAAATCGAAATAGCCAAACCATAATACGGGGTATTCAACACTCCGGCAGGCTTAATAAAAACTCATTGAAAACGATCACAACATGACCTCAGATAAAAAGGAAAAAACAAGCGGCTGGAAGCGCAGCCTTATAGAGTGGGGCGTTATTTTAGCAACCGGGGCCGTTCTTTACGCCACCGGCTTACACACCGAGGTGCTTGGCACCATGCAGCGTGCCCTGCTGTGGACCGGCCTGTTTGATGCGAATACCTCCGAGATTGCCACTACCGACGGTCCCATGCTCTCGGATGCGGACTACCGCTTTGCCCTGGAAACGGCCGGCGGACAAACAGTGTCGCTGGACGATTACCGCGGCGATGTGGTCTTTGTCAATGTCTGGGCTTCATGGTGTCCACCCTGCGTGGCCGAGATGCCGACCATCGAAACGCTCTACGACAATGTTAGCGGCCATGAAAACATAGCATTCCTTTTACTTTCGATGGACGAAAATAAGCAGAAAGCCGTTGACTTTATGGAGGGGAAAAATTTTCCGATGCCCTATTATTTTCCGGCCTCGGCGCTGCCGAGTGAATTTCGAAGCCCGTACCTGCCAACCACTTATGTGCTCTCAAAACAGGGAAAAGTTGTCTATAAGAAGGAAGGTATTGCCGATTACAGCTCGGCCAATTTTGCCCGGTGGATGATGGAAATGGCCGAGCAATAATCCGCGCCTTGCGCCAATGCCCAAAAGTATTATGCTCAGTCAAAATCAGCTGAACGTCACCCGGCCGGGCGTAATATCTTGACCAATCCGCCCCATGGCCACCGCTGCCATAAGTGTAACCACAGCCGGCAGTATTTTAAGTATTACATTTATCATTTTATATCTAACTATTGGTATGTGACAACGTTGCAGACATACCAATAAGAATGATCTTACACGAAATAACGTTTTGCCAATCGCTATCTATCTTTTTAAATAAAAAAATACTTACCCATGAGAACCGTACAAGAAGCCAAACAATTCTGGGACGATCGCTATGCGAGCGGCAACTATATCTACGGCACGCAGCCCAATCACTTTTTCAAGGAAAAAATTGATGAGCTGGAAGCCGGACGCCTGCTGCTGCCGGCCGAGGGAGAAGGGCGAAATGCCATATATGCCGCCCGTGAAGGATGGATTGTGGATGCATTTGATATCAGTGAAAAGGGGCGTCACAAAGCGCAGGAACTGGCCAAGCGTAACCACGTAACGATTAATTACTACCTGAGTAACTATGAAGATTTTGACATCATCGATGAGCACTACGATGCCGTAGCCCTGATCTATGCCCACTTGCATCAATCCAGTCGGCGGGAAATACATCAAAAAATGATAGGCGGATTAAAGCCGGGCGCACACCTTATTCTGGAAGCATTTTCAAAAGAACAAATAGACAATAATTCCGGCGGACCCCAAGATCCGGACATGCTGTATGAGCTAAATGATCTGCTTGAAGATTTTAACGAACTCCAGGTTAACCATGCCGATACCGCGGAAATTGAGCTGGAGGAAGGCAAGCATCACGAGGGAACGGCAAATGTGATTCGAATTTTAGCCCGAAAACCTGCATCCTTCATTTAGATTTGTAAAAAGAGGAAGCTCGTTACTACACAGAGTATAGCCAAACAATAAATAAATACTATCAGATTAGAGCCGGGACACAAACTAAAAAGCAAAAAGTTCGGCATAACGAGCTTCTTATTTTTTGTAACTGGCGATCTGAATATATTCTGAACAGGCTCATTGGCTGCTTTCAAATCCGGCATTAACAAGATTCTGTAATCCACCTATGTTATACACATTTTCGAACCCTTTTCGTTTCATAATCTGGGCTGCTTGCCCGCTCCTGGACCCCGACCGGCAATACAAAAAGTGATTTTTGTCCTTATCCAGCATTTCAATTTGACGTTCAAAATCGGCAGAAGAAAAATCAAAATTGTAGTCCGTTTTTTTTAAATGTCCGTTATTGTATTCATTCTTCGTTCGGACGTCAATAATAACGCCCCCCTTTTCTTCTAAGAGTTCTTTAAACTTTTGTGGAGGTATCATATTTCCTGAATTTTTGAGCTTATAGAAATAGAAAAGAGCTATTGCAGCACCTACCATTATTATTACTGTTAATCCGTCCATTATTTTTTTAAATCAATTGTTGTTAAAACTTAACGTATATCATGTAATCTCTCATCAACAGGATAAGCAAGCTGCAGGCTCGTTCTCCTGTACCATTTACTGGCCTGCCGACCGGATACTCAAACGTATCATGCTAATCTCCTCTTAGCTTTTGCCTTTGGCTTCCGGTTGAGACTTTTTTTTCCATCCCGATGCCCAGCCTGGCAAAAATCTGTTCAGCCAGACACCATCGGGTAAATGCCGACTGAAATAAATTCAGACCGACAAACAGTGTCAGCAAAAACCAGTAGGGACTTACGAAGTATCCCAATGCCACACTTAAAGTTACAAATGTACCAGCCAGGATTCGTATCGCACGTTCCATCGGCCGCATCGTTGAACAACTTGAATTTTGAATATTCATGGTATTGGTTTTTTGGTTTATTGAAACTTGCTGTTTGATTAAACTGATTCTTCCACGTTCAGTGAATAGGCGTGGATTGGATTCTGCTGTTCTGCACCCGATTCTCTGTTATATACTTTGACTTCGTCAAGCACGCGTTTTACGCATCCTCCATTTTGTATCGAAAAGAACAGCGTTGAATACACGCCGTGGTCATCTTTGGCAAACCAGTTTGTGATGTCCGGCTGGTACTCCCCCGTTCTGAAACCATGTACGCTCGTTTCACTGTAAATGGGAACCTTCTGTCGCGCCAGGATCTTACGGACGTCATCAGTATATTCTTCGATGCTGAGTATTATTAATAGCTTCATAGTATTGATGTTTTATAATTATTGGGATTCGACTCCTGCCTCTAACCTGCAGGCCGGCTACGGTCGCTGCTTAGCTTCCGCCTGCTCTTCTTTCAACTCCTTCACCTTGTTCTCTACCATAAAGTAGATCAGCGGTATCATGATCAGCGTCAACGCTGTGGATGCCACCGCCCCGCCCATCAGCGAGATGGCCAGACCCTGGAATATCGGATCAAAAAGGATAACAACCGCTCCAATAACAACGGTACCGGCCGTCAGCAAAATCGGCATGCTGCGCACCGCACCGGCTTCGATTACGGCCTGTTTGAGTGACTCGCCGTCGTCAATCCGTATATTGATAAAGTCAATAAGCAAGACCGAGTTGCGCACCATAATACCGGCCAGGGCAATCATCCCGATCATCGAGGTAGCCGTAAAGAAAGCTCCCAGCACCCAGTGACCCACGAGGATGCCAATCAGTGACAGTGGTATGGCGATCATCATGATTATGGGCACTTTGAAATCCTGGAACCAGCCGATAATCAGCATGTAGATGATCACCAGCACTACGGCAAAAGCAATGCCCAGATCGCGGAAGACCTCGTAGGTGATCTGCCATTCCCCGTCCCACTTCAGCGTGTAGTCATCGGTCATAAAGGGTTGTCCCGCAAAAATCTGCGACAGGGTATAGCCTTCAGGCATATTGATGGCATCGACCTCATCTCCGGTATCCAGCAAAGCGTATACCGGACTCTCAATCTCTCCGGCCACTTCAGCCAGTACATAAGTAACCCTGCGCTGGTTTTTGCGATGGATACTGGCCTCCAGCGTTTCTTCTGAAACGGTCACAAGATCAGACACTGGAATCATCGCACCGGATGCCGACGTCATATACAGCTGTCTCAACTGGTCAATGTCAGAGCGGTCGGCCTTGGGCAGCCTCACGACAATGGGCACATCGTTCAGCTCTTTTTCGCTATAGATACGCGATACCGGCTTTCCGCTCAGCGCCATCGTTACGGTCTGCACTACCTGCTGCGATGAAATGCCCGACATCATCGCTTTTTCGGTGTTCACATCCAGCTTGTACTTGTACTGCGGCGCTTCCAGCATCCAGTCTACATCGACGATACCCTCGGTACGTTCAAAGATACCTCTCACTTCACGTCCCACACGCTCGCGCTCGTCTCCATCGGGACCATAAATCTCGGCCACAATGGTGGACTGCACGGGTGGTCCGGGCGGCACCTCGACTACTTTTACATTGGCGTTATATTTCTCGCCCACTTGTTGGACGATGGGACGAATACGCTTGGCAATAGCGTGACTTTGATCACTGCGTTCGCCTTTATCAATCAGGTTAAGCTGTACATCGGCGACATTGGGTCCCCGCCGCAAATCATAGTGGCGGACCAGTCCGTTGAAATTAATCGGAGCATTGTTCCCGGCATAAATCTGGTAATCCCTGACTTCCGGTACATCCTTAAGACTCAATCCCACTTCACGGGCCACAGCGTTGGTCCGCTCAAGCGTGGTTCCCTCCGGCATGTCAATGATCAGCTGTACTTCATTTTTGTTGTCAAAAGGCAGCATTTTTACCTCCACCATTCGAAACACAAACAGCAGCGTTGATGCCAGCAGCAATACCGTCACCCCGCCGATAAACAACCATCGTTTGGATGTGCTTTCCAGCAATGGATTCATCGTACGTTCATACCACCTATAGATCAGTGTCTCTTTCAGATCATACGCTTTGTCTTTCCCGTTTTCATCCTTCTCCGTTTTACCGTGTGGCAGCAGAATATAGGCCAGCCACGGGGTGATAACGAGGGCAACAATTAGTGAGAAAATCATCGCCAGTGAAGCCCCGATCGGCATCGGACTCATATATGGGCCCATCAGTCCCGATACAAACGCCATAGGCAGCACCGCCGAAATTACGGTGAACGTTGCCAGGATCGTCGGGTTCCCCACCTCGCTGAT
>NZ_JBEPWZ010000189.1:0-5728 GCF_041642155.1 Fodinibius sp. | reverse complement strand
TTTTCAAAGGGGAGGATGATCTTTACAAAAACATTATTCTGGCCATGAGAAAAATGGATTATATGGCCATTTTGCACAGGGAGGAACTCCTATACTGCAAAGATAAGATCAAGTTGCGGGATGATATAAAACAGATCCCGTTTACCTACTACCCGATGGATGTCATAATAGACCGCCATACAGGTATGGTCAGCGATAATAATATTTTATTGGGAAATTCGGCTTATTATTCCAATAATCATTTAGAAGCATTTGATCTGCTCAGGAAAATGGGCATCGGTGACCAAAAGATTATTTGTCCCCTGAGCTACGGAGACGAAGCATATGCTGATGAAATAGCCAAACGAGGAAAATCACTATTTGGACCGAAATTTTATCCCTTAACCGAATTTTTACCGCTCGATAAGTACCAGAAGATATTGCGGGGGTGCGGGATCGTGATTATGAATCATTACCGCCAACAGGGAGCTGGCAACATATTGCATGCCATGTATTTAGGAGCAAAGATCTATCTCAGCAGAAAGAACACCCTGTATCACTATTTAACAAGAATCGGATGTCGGCTATACTGTATTGAAGAAGATCTGAAGCCTGATAACGAAAAGGCCTTCATGCTTTTAACTAAAAAGCAAATACAAAAAAATCGTACTATTCTTGAAAGAGCGTTATCCCTGGAAAAGATATGTAACGAACTGCAGCAGAAGTTCAACCCCCTTTTGAAATAATACTGAATGTCCCTAAAAGGAAAAACCATATCCGGGGTAAAGTGGACAACCGTTTCAACAGTGACGCTGGCGGTTGTTGGATTAATTAAAATATCGGTGCTTGCCCGTTTTTTAGATGCCGAAGATTTCGGGCTTATGGCGCTGGTCACGTTTGTGCTGGGGTTTATGGATCTGTTCATGGACATGGGACTGACTTCGGCCATTCTCCACAAGCAGGATATTACGGATAAGGAGTACGCCAGCCTGTACTGGATCAATGTGATCTTCAGCCTCCTGCTTTTTGGAATCATCAGCCTGGTGAGTCCCGCTATCGCGGATTTTTACGAGGAGCCTGAATTAACGATACTTATCCCCTTGATGGCTGTAAGCATTATGCTTTCGGCCCTGGGACGGCAGTTTAAGACCGTAGAACAGAAGCATCTCAATTTCCGCTATATTGCCTTAACGGATATCGCAGGGGCGGCAGTGGGACTTATCGTAGGGGTCCTGTATGCCGTATGGGGATACGGAGTATACGCCTTGGTATATGCGGCGTTAACGCAGGATGCGATTTCCAATGCTATATACTTTATCCAAGGGCTGAGAGATCGCGGCATGATGATTTATTTTAAATACAGGGAAGCAAAGCCGTTTTTAAAGATCGGTATCTACCAGGTGGGCGGACAAATCGTCAACTACTTCAACCGAGATCTGGATATTTTGCTTATCGGTAAGTTTTTAGGGTCCGAAGTGCTGGGAGGGTATAGTTTGGCCAAACAGCTGGTGAAGAAGCCGATGTCCATTTTGAATCCGATTATTACGAAAGTAGCAAGTCCGGTACTGTCGCTGGTGCAAGATGATCAGCAAAAGCTGAGGGAGAAGTTCCTCTCATTTTTGAATTTAGTATCTACGGCCAACGTGATGGTGTACCTGCTGGTGGCTGTATTTGCCTACCCGCTGGTCTATGTTTTATATGGACAAAGTTTCCTGAATATTGTGGTCGTTGTGCAAATTTTATCCGCCTATATGTATTTTCGATCGATCGGTAATCCGATGGGCGGACTGATCATCGCTACCGGCCGCACGGACCTCGGATTTTACTGGAATTTAATTGTGTTAAGCATCATGCCGGTAGCTATTTATATAGGGGCCCTGTTTTCAATTGAGGCCATTGCCCTGAGTTTGTCACTGACGATGCTGTGCCTGACGCTTTTAGCCTGGAGATTCATAATTTTTAGAATTACCGGTTCATCTTTTAAGAAATACCTGTTAAAGCTGGTACCGGATTTGAAAAGATTGTATAGGATTATTTTGCGAGAATTACCCACAAGTTAAACGACGACGCCATGCAATTTTTGGAATCGTATATTGTTAGAATCGCGCAGCGTGACGAACGAGGTCAGGGACCCGTTCAGCACCGTCGGCATTGAGAAAAGCGGATACGGATCCCGGCCCCTGTCGGCGTTGCCTTAAACCTGAGTTATAGTTTAAATTTTGCAAGGATATGTTGAACCATACATTTAGAGTATTTAAGGTGAGATTTTATTCGCTATTTTCAACGATAAACAGATCTCCCATTATCATCCTCGGTAATCAGAAATCAGGCACTTCCGTGATCACCCATTTGATTGCCGATTATGGCGGACTGACTAAAACCGTGGATATTCCCGAGTCGTGGTGGCCAACGCTGGAAATGTTATTAGACGGTACGCTTCCATTAAAGGATTTTGCCCGGAAATACAGCTTTTATTTTTCGCGGGATGTTATTAAGGAACCCAATCTGACGTTCCTGTTCGACCAGCTTTCCCGTATCCACCCCGGGGCAAAATTTGTATTTGTTATACGTGATCCCCGCAGCAATATAAGAAGTTTATTAAACAGAATTTCTGTTCCCGGTAATCTTCCGCGAATGGATGAAGATGAGGTTCATGCCATCCCGGCGGACTGGAGACCCGTATTTGACGCTGCCCTGTGGGATTTGCCCGACGGTAATTATGTCGATATTCTAGCCCGACGATGGGTGAGGGCGGCCCGGGTATACCTTGATCATCAGGACCGTATTCATCTTGTTCGCTACGAGGATTTTAACGCCGATAAATTGCAGACCATTGAAAAGCTGGCTCAAAAACTTGGAGTTTCCTCCAAAAGAGACATAACGGATCAATTAGATGTGCAATTCCAGCCCAAAGGGAATAAAAGCATCTCCTGGGAAGTGTTTTTTGAAGAAAATATGGAAAGAATAGAAGATATCTGCAGCCGGGAGATGGCTGAATTAGGGTATGTAAATTAAAAATATTAAAAAACTTCTATCATTATGCAGAAGGCTTTTATATAAAAGGTATCAGGTCGCATATTACCCGACTCGACCCTATACCCATATACTGGATTCGCCCGAAGTGAACCCAATTACTCAAGAGGAAGCAGCTCGATGTTGCGAAAATGTACGGGGTGGCTTTCCGCCTGAAGGGCTATATATCCATCCTCGATCAGCAGATTATCCGGGTCTGTAATGAGATTTTCCGTGTTGGCGTCGCTGGGATCGTATTGCGGCTCTGAATAGGCAAGAACCTCTTCACCATTCACATAATGTTTGATAATATCACTGCCATTCACTTCTGCTTCTACTTCTACCCATTGACTGCCGTGATAGGTGTCAGAACTTGACTGCGTACAATGCTGGGTGATGAGTTCGCCGCCCATTTCTATATGTGTTCCCATCGAGCATATGTTGGCCGTCGGCCGCTCATTCTCGCCGTCACCTCCCAACAGCTGGACCTCAATAGAAACAGGGGACTGTTGATCCAGCGCCATCGATTCGGGGGACTGGCAGTGAAACTTGATACCACTGTTACGGTACGCCCAGTCGGGGGCTCCGGGTATTTGTTCGCCTACAAACCGGTATTCCAGTCGTATTTTATATTTAGAATAGGGTTGCTTATAAAAAAGATGACCGAACTTGCCATCAAAGGTTTCATAGTTTTCGTAGGAGACCTTAAGCAGTCCGTCTTCCACCCGGAACGTATTTTTAAAGTTTACGCCCACCTCATGACCGGTAAATTTGGGAGTCCAGCCATCGAGGTTTTCCCCGTTGAAAAGAGAAATCCACTCTTCCTGCGCGTCAGGCGTATCCGTCCCGTCTGAAAACGTGAAACCCATTGAAACAATGACTAAAACAGTGATGAAGGGAATAAATGGTATTTTTTTATATGTAGTGTTGATAACAGGTTTCATGGCATAAATAGTATAAGATTATAGTGTACGGTTCACTGACGGTTTTCTTCATCAGCGGTCTCTTCCGTTCGCCGGCTGAGAAATTCAACGAGGTCCCTCAGCTCCCTCTTGGTTAAGATGCCTTCCATGGAATACATTCCGGAAGGGGAATTGGTTTGCTCGGCAATTTCTTCTTTGGGAATCTGTCGTGTTTCGTCTTCAGCTATTTGCACCGTAATATAGCTGTCGGTTTCTTCTTCGAGCACGCCCTGCAATTGTTGTCCCCCATCGGTTGTGACGGTGACAGAACCAAAACCGGGAGCAATGCGCTTGTTGGGCGCTACCATTGATTCAAGCAGCTGTTCGCGATTGAGTAGGTCACCTATCGCAGACAGGTCGGGACCCACGTTACCCCCGTCACCACCGACCGCGTGACAGCGAATACACTGCGCCGTGTTGTCATTGTAGAAGATTTCCGCACCCCGCAGGGCATCCCCGCCGTAAAGGGTTTCCCGGTACTGGGCTACCTTATCGTCTTCGGGCTTGGCCTCTTCGTATCGCTCCAGTAAGGCATTGAGCTTTTCAGAGTCCAAACTGTCTGCCGTACTGACAACTTCCAGGTGAATTTCTTCGGGCAGACTTCCACTCATTAGCTTTTCAAACTGACCGATGAGCACTTCCGTCGCTTCATCTGAGGCTATGCTGCCCAGGGCCTTTATGGCGCTTTGCTGTTCAACAACCGATCCCTCATTCAGTACGGAAGCCAGCAGCGTTACTTTCTGAGAGTTTGAGATTTCCAGGGAGGGGGTCAGCCTGAGAGCCGTCATACGCAGCCGCTGACTGTCGGAAGACAGGGCCATTTCGACAGCCTTGTCCATCTCTTCAAAGTCTAAGTCCCGAAGCGCATTCAACACAGCAACGGCAACTTCGGGAGAAGATTGACCCTGCATCAACGCAAAGAGATCAGAAGTTGCCTCATTCATTTGCAAAGTGCTGACAGCCTTGATCAACGCGATTTTAATCTCATCATTTTCGCCGGACAACAGGGGATCGGTGACGGCGCTCAGGGCCTGGACCGCATCGGCCTTCGAGTTTTGAATTTCTCCCCGGTACCGACCGGTTACCCGGTCCAGGGTGGACGGCTCCGGCCAGACCGAGAGCGTGGCAATGGCTTCGGTCCGCAGCGAATCGCTGACATCTTCTCGGGTCGCAAAGGATGCCAGGCGTTTGGCATCGGCAGCCGTACCGTGGTACAGGCAGGCGTTGATTGCCCTGCGCAGGAGCGGGGTATTGGTAAACGTGTGCTGATCAAGCATGCGGGCCAAATCGGGAAGCGCCTCTTTGATCAGGGCATCATCATTGATAGCGCGTGCGGCATTCGTCACTACGAATTCACTATCGTCGGACAAGAAACGTGCTACTTCGGGCGCATCCATCCGCTTGAGGGCCACGACCGCTGCTATTCGAACCGCTTCCGACGGATGGTCGGACAACGGTGCAATCGCCTGCGCGTCGCCGATACGGGTCAGAGCAATGGCTCCGGCGTGTCGCAGGTAAATATCACGGTCGTTGTTTACTTCGAGCATGTCGACAATAGGCTGTACCGCAGGCCCGTGCTGGATGCGTCCCAGTGCCTCAGTAGCAAAAAACTGCACGCGCAGCGATTCATCCTCCAGCAGGGGAAGCAGTGCGTCCGCGGCCCCCGGATAGCGTACATCTCCAAGGGTTTTAGCAACCTGTGCTCGTATCTCGGGATCGTCATCATTCAAATAGGCCACCAGCGATTCGGCCTCTTCGACCTCATCGCGGGCCAG
>NZ_JBEPWZ010000188.1:0-5749 GCF_041642155.1 Fodinibius sp. | reverse complement strand
GTTTCTGTGACATATCTTTTCATTATTGTAAGAGTGGATCTGGTCACATATTTATCTTCTATCACAACAAGACAGGAATCATCGATTGGCAGTATTTGCCTCCTACAGTTAACAGAGTGATAAATTCTTTATGTGCAATTAATTCGCGGGTACTGAAAAAGTGCATTGTATGTTTGAAATGAATTGAACAACGCTTGATAAATTAAGTATATTGGCCGTTGGATATTAAAAAGGGTATGGGTATGAACAGAAGTGCGGGACTATTTTGCCTGATACTGCTATTCCTGCTAATTCAGTCGGCCCTGGCGCAAGACGCCGATACCGACCTCATTTCAGCGGAGTCCCGGCAGCTGCATCCGGAGATGGAGTTTGGTAAGAACAGCGGAAGAGAAAATCAGGGGATTCAGCAAACGGGAACTGGGGGAAGTGGTTGAAGCCCGGAGCGGGGAACCATTACCCGCGGCTAATGTCATCCTGGAAGGGACCAACCAGGGGGGCCTCTGTAGATGTCAGTGGCGAGTATGAAATTACCGGGATTGAAGAAGGTACGTACACGCTTAAGGTATATGTGAGGATGTTGGATGGGCGAAAATGCACAGATTGGTAAAAGAACGGTGTTGCAAAGCTACCTTAAAATTAATTATTGATTATGCTATCTATGTTTTCACACAAATTGCAGAAGAAAATCTTTTCGGGAAGTCTGTTATTATGCTCTATTTTTATATTGGTGGGATGTTCCACTTCGCAATCCCAGGTAGACCTCTCCCCAACCTACCAATCCGATCAGGGTAAAAAGCTGATCGGGGAGGAGGCGATGGTGAGTTCCGCTCACCCGCTGGCCAGCCAGGCGGGACTCACTATGCTGAAGAAGGGCGGCAATGCGGTCGATGCAGCCGTCGCCACCGCTTTTGCCCTGAATGTGGTGGAGCCCAATATGTCGGGTATCGGGGGTGGTGGAAGTATGCTTATATGGGACCAGGAGAATAACCAGACCGATTACGCCGATTTTTATACCGCTAAACGAGCCGAAACGTACAGGGACCTGGATTACAGTCAGTTTGAAGAGGGGGCATTTAATCTGTTGTCGACGGGTGTTCCAGGGACCGTGGACGGTTTGCTTCAGGCCCTGGAGCGGCATGGGACAATGAGTCGGGAAGAAGTCATGGCACCCGCCATCAGGTATGCCCGGGAAGGGTTTCCGGTATACCTTACGCTTGCCCAGTTCATCGAGGATAATGAGGAGAAGCTCTCGCGCTATGAAGGCGCCCGGAAAACATTCTGGCCCGGGGGCGAACCTCTGGCGGTGGGCGAAATATTAAAACAGCCGGAGTTGGCGCAGACCCTGCAAAATATTTCGGATGAGGGCGCTTCCGCCTTTTATGAGGGCGAAAATGCCCGGGATATGGTTGAGCTGCTGAACGAGGCCGGAAACCCGGTAACGCCAGAAGATTTCGCCGAATATGAACCTCAGTGGGACAAAGTCCCGCTCTGTGGTTCGTACGACGGCTATACGGTATTGTCGGCTCCGCTCCCGCAAACCGGCTTTTATATTATACAAGCCCTGAACATCCTGGAGAATTATGACCTGGCCCGGCGGGGACTGCCTACCGTTTCGGCAGAAGCATTTGATATTGTAAGTTCCACCATGCGCCTGAGTATTGCCGACCGTTCGGAATACGGAACCGACCCGAACTGGGAGGATATCCCGGTAACCGGACTTATTTCCAAAGCGTACGCGGAGATGCGCCGCGAGCAAGTGGGACAGGGAACGGTGCCGGATGAGATAGAACCCGGCGACCCTTCTGACTATACCCTCCGGAATACCCTGCCACAGTGCAGTGAAGCGGGAGTAGGACGCTCAGCCGGCCTTGAGAAGCCGAACGACCCAAAGAACAAACGGTCGGCCGCAAGCTATGCCCATGCTGCGGATTCCTTTGATAATTTTGAGCAGGCAGAGGAAGGAGCGGGGGAGACCACGCATATATCCGTTGTCGACCCGGCGGGCAATGCGGTGTCATTTTCAACGACGTTAAGTCATGTATTCGGGTCCGGGGCCTGGGTAAACGGGTTTTTATTAAATAACTCCGGCTTTAATTTCTCCTCTCTGGAGGAAGAGGAAGCGTGGGATTCCAGTCACCCGTACCGCATCCGTGCCTCCACCATTTCTCCTACGATTATCCTGGAGGATGGGGAAGTCCGCCTGGTTATCGGTGCCCCGGGCGGGGGACGAATCCCATCGGCCATACTGCAGAATATTGTCTATATTCTTGAGTATGGATTGGACCCGCTTGATGCGGTCAGAATGCCGCGGATCTTTCCCGGTTCCTCGAATCCGGAAGTACAGATAGAAAAGGGGTTTGACCATGACGTGCTGGCGGAGGTACGAAACATGGGGTATGATGTACAGGCGCTTTCAAGTGGCTACGCCCGGTTGTATCTTGTTTCGGTGGAAGGGGGAAAAATTATCGGTGTTTCCGATCCACGCCATGACGGCGAGCCCCGGGGCTTTTAGCGGGCAGCATCCATGGATTTGATTGGCTTTTATGAAAAAGAAAGTCATGTGACATACTTCGTTTATGGCCTTTTAAAACCCATCCAGGTGTCTGTTTTGTCGCCCGGCGATTACCTCGGCTACTCGTTAATGGGCCGGAACACAAGGCGATTACCGGGCGCCGGAGGGACAGTGGGCCTTGCATGAGATCAAATTATTGACAATAATGCCGGGCAAAAAGGGGACAACTCACAAGAAGCCAAAATAAATGGTAACAAAACCAATGAAAAAACATATTATTGATTCCTTTAGCTGGTGCTGTACCCTCGTGAACAAAATACGTCGCTTGTCTGCCGGCCGTTCTGTTTCTGCGCAGGCGTTTATTTTTACCGCTGTTCTTCTCACAGCTGCTGCTATCCCTGGGAAAGCACAAAGTGACAGCGACAGTGATCCGGGCGAGATACAGGTTGCTACTTTTGAGGCGGACGCCACGCCTGATATTGGCGAGCCCCTCGCCTACAATCCCACGAAAAGAATTGAAAAACCACTCTCTGTTCGGGGGATCGTGATCGTCGGAGACGGAGATCCCGTTGTGTTATGTGCCGTTGACTGGATCGGCGTCAAAAGCCGGGCTACGGCGGCCTGGAAGGAGGCTCTTGCCGCGGCGGCCGGCACCACCCCCGAGCGCGTCTCGCTGCATTCCCTGCACCAGCATGACGCCCCGAGAGCTGACTTTAAGGCGCTGGATATTCTCAACGAGTATGGTATTGATCCGGCGGGTACCAATGTGGATAACCGGGCATTTGTGGAACGGACCATTGATCGATCGGCCGAATCTCTCCGTGAGGCTATGAAAAATAATCTCCGGACCGTTACCCATGTGGGGACCGGCACGGCCGTGGTGGAAAAAGTTGCTTCGAATCGCCGACAGGTGAACCGGGAGGGGAAGGAGTTTCTGGGACGCATGAGTTCCACAAGTGACGTGGAGGCCCAGCGGGCGCCGGTAGGCACCATCGACCCGGAAGTCAGGCTGCTGAGTTTCTGGGACGGAGATCAGCCGCACGCCGTACTCAGCTATTATACGACCCACCCGCAGAGTTACTATCGTACCGGAGGGGCCAATCCCGATTTTGTGGGTATTGCCCGCAGCGCCTTTGAAGAAAATACCGGTATCCGTCAGGTTCATTTTAACGGCGCGGGTGGCAACATTGCGGCCGGAAAGTGGAATGACGGGTGGACCGAAAAACGGCAGATCCTGGCTGACCGGCTTGTCGAGGGGATGCTCAAGGCCTGGGAGCAAACCGAGCGCATCCCCGTGGATGCGAGTCAGCTCGAGTGGCGTATCGAGCCGGTGGCACTGCCGCTTGGCGACCATATAATCCAGGAAGAGCTGGAACAAACCTTGAGCCGGGCGTCGGATTCGGGCGAAAAACCTACCGGTGCCGCCAGCGACCTCGGCTGGGTACGCCGCACGCTGGAAGGAGATGATATTGATTTGACCGCTCTGCGCATCGGACCCGCCCGGATCCTGCACACGCCCGGCGAACTGGCCGTGGAGTACCAGCTCTTTGCCCAGTCGCTCTACCCCGATGATTTTATTGCCAATGCTTCCTATAGCGATTATGATCCCGGCTATATCAGCACGGAAATCCAATACTTCCAGGGAGGATATGAAGCCAGCGACCGGGCGTCGGACGTGGCCCCTGAGGTCGAACAGGTACTGCTCCCGGCCATCCGGGAGGTCCTTGCCTTTGAGGCTTTCCAGCCGGATCCCGGGCGGTTGGCCGACCTCGGTTACCGCCTCGAACGCTCGGCGCTGCAATACGGCTACGACGGGCAGTATTCCTGGGTGAATGGGCGGGCCGGCGTTATTCCCGCTCACGCATCGGTTAATCCCATCGGCAAGCCGACCGTTATCTTTACCACCCATAAAGTCGAGCATTCGGGTCCCGACGTTCTTCGGGGACTGCACTACTTTCGCAGCCGCGATCTTGGCCTTAGCTGGGAAGGTCCCTTCGAGGAGTCGGTGTTTCAGCGGGAAGCGCTGGATGAGGGGGACGGACACGAACGACTGGTCAGTGACTTTGTTCCAAAATATCATGCGGACAGCGGGACCTTGCTGGGGATCGGACACAGCTCGGTGTATAATGAGAATAACGTAGTCGCCGACCAAGAAGGGGCGACCGCCTATGCCACTTTTGACAAACAAACGCAACGGTGGTCGGACTGGCATACCTTTGAGTTGCCTTCCGGTCCCGGGATTGAAGATGGAGCGGTTGCTTCCGGTCGCCGCGTTGACCTGGAGGATGGCTCGGTCCTGTTCCCGGTTTATGGCAGCAATGAAGAGGGTTCTCAGTTCCAGATTACCGTTGTCCGCAGCCGGTTTGACGGCGAGGACCTTGAGTACATCGAACACGGCGAGCCCTTAACTGCAGATGCCGGCTCTGAACGCTATGAACCCTCTCTTGCCGAATTCAAGGGTCACTACTATCTGACCTTCCACAGTGACGAAGAGGTATACGTCGCCCGCAGCGAAGACGGACTCACCTTCGATGAGCCGAAGCCCTTACGCTCTGAGGACGGCCAGTCCCTGGCGGGGAACAGCAGCCGGCAGCAGTGGGTTCCCCATAGTGATGAGCTATACCTTGCCTACACTACTGGAGGGGGGACATCCCTGATGCTCGCGCAGGTTGATCCGGTAGCCTTGCACCTCGTGGAAGAAACGGGGCAGGTGATTATCCCGGCCGAACGCGGCGGTTCTCTGGATAACCTGGACGTCACCCGGATCAGCGGGGACGAGACCTGGGTTATTGCTACCGAGTGGCTCGAACCTTCCATCGTGGGGGGCGAATATGCCATGGACAATCTGATCCATATTGCGCGGCTCAAGGGGCTGGAGCCGGATGAATGAGGTGACAGCCGCCGTATCGCAGGGCCCGGCAAAGGGACCTGATGTCCTCCATGGCGCACAGCTTGCCAGGGTTAAGCCATGAGATGAGGCGCCCCGGCAGAGAGGGCTTTCTGCGGACTCCTAAGAGGAATTTATTTAAATTAATATGTTATAAATATCATATTAATTTAATATAATAAGTTTATAATGATATTAACATAAAAAATATTTGTCTTATTGGTGAAAAGCCCCAAAGATAAAAGCTGGCAAATTTGGATTGACACCGGCGGCACCTTTACGGACTGCATCGCTGTCGACCCCGAAGGAGATCGCAAAAAGGTGAAAGTTTTATCCAGCAGTTCCCTGCG
>NZ_JBEPWZ010000187.1:0-5757 GCF_041642155.1 Fodinibius sp. | reverse complement strand
CCCAATGGTGTCGGAGATCTGAATAGTGATGGATATGCAGATATCGTGTTGCCTGATCGTTGGCTGGAGAATATAAATGGAGGTACTGAATGGGAGTCTCACAGCTTGCCCTTTGCAAGTAAGCGAGGACCTTGGGGGCTTTCTGGTCGAAGCTGGATTGTAGATCTGAATGATGATGGTCGCAGTGATATTGTGATGATTGATGGCGACCAACAGGATTCCCAGGGGGCATGGCTGGAAAATAAAGGAGGACAGCCACCTACCTTTGAGACACACTTCCTCCCTCAGAAAGCATCTGGTATACGAGGCTCATTCCATTCGCTGCAAATAGCGGATTTTAATGGAGATGGACTTCTGGATATATTTGCAGTTGAGCAAGAAGATCCGACTATTTTACCTGAGGGAGCACCGCCAAGATGGTTTATCTGGGAAAACATCGGTAAAGAAGATGAGCCTGAATTTGTTGAGCGGGTTATTTTTGAGGAAAGGCTCGGCGGTCATGATGCTCTTGTCGGCGACGTGGATGGTGACGGGAATCCTGATATTTGTTCTAAAATATGGAAGCGCTGGGAAAAAAATGCCAATGACGGTCGAGAACATGCTGATTGCCTACAGAATTTAAGATAAGAAAACTAATTCTATGGAATCTTGACCTAACAGATATTTTTAATCTGTATTTGCATATGTGTTGAGACGAAACGTAATAGACAATCATAGGAAGATGGCAATGCAGTAATCGAAATTACAGCGAGAGTGGTAATCCGATCACCAAGCTGAAATTCCTGCATGCTTAATATCTTCTTTAGTCAATTACTTTTTTCCATTCAATCTGTGAATACTGCTTTAACAATTTTTGACTGGTGATCTTGTCAATACGTTTTAAGGCCTCACCAATATTGATTAGCTGCATACTTATATACAGATAAAGTTTTCTTCTTTATTTGCCTCAATTTTCTCATCAACGGGAATTTCCCGCCGCCAGTGTAAAGGTGAACGTACTTCCTTGGCCGGGCTCACTGTCCACCGAAAAAGTGCTCTTTCCCGTGATACTTTCCTATAAATGCCTCCTTGGGCAGAATTAACTCATCCTCATGATTCGTGGCTATGTAATCTTCTACTTTGCCATCCGGGGTGAATACTGAAAAGAAGATCTTGAAAGGCGTTCAGTATCGATTTCAGGTACTCAGTCATAGAAGCTAAATTTGCGTCTCCTCATCGTGGCAGATTTCAAAATAGGTGCGTTGGCAATCGACGGGAACTATTCCGGGATTATTGGTGTATATATAGTCAAGTTGTTTAAATTTTATAAAATATATTTAAACAAAATTAAATAACATACATCCTAATCCAATCCTATTTCTTATGAAAATCAGAACACAACAATTCTCTATATGGAGAAAAACTCCAGCGATCACAACCTTTATCGTTCTATTGGCATTCACCATGTTATCGGCTTGTGCCAATGACGATGACGGGCTAACGGCCCCGGAAGGGCCTGGCAACATTGTCGAAGTGGCCCAGTCCAATGATGATTTCAGCACCCTGGTGTCGGCCGTTACCGATGCCGGCCTGGCCTCTACCTTGCAGGGCAACGGACCATTTACCGTTTTTGCCCCTACCAATGCAGCATTCCAGGCGCTGCCGGAGGGCCTGCTGGAAAGCCTGTCCAATGAACAGCTGACCGAAATCCTGAGCTATCACGTGGTGGCCGGATCAGTGGTTATGGCCGGCGACCTGCAGGCTGAGCAATCGGTGGAAGCATCTGCCGGAGGCGAGCTTTTTATAACAGCCACCGGTGGCGACGTCATGGTGAACGATAACGCGTCGGTTGTTATAGCTGATGTGGAGGCCTCCAATGGCGTCATCCACGCCATCGACCAGGTAGTCCTCCCTGATAGTTACCTGGATATGGTGGGTATTGTAGCCAAACGATATGACCTGCAAACCCTGGAAGGGGCGGTCGGACAAGCGAACTTAGCTTCCACCCTGCAGGGCGAGGGACCCTTTACAGTCTTTGCGCCCAATAACGCATCGTTCGAAGGACTCGACCTGTCGGGCCTTTCCCAGCAGCAGCTGCAGGACGTGCTGACCTATCATGTGCTGGACAGCAAGGTCTTGTCCGGGGACCTTGCCTCCTCGCAAACCGTTACTACGGTTAATGGAGATGAGCTGACTATCGAAGTTGCAAGTGATAACACGGTTTCGCTGACCGACCAGCAAGGCAATACCTACCAGGTAACCCAGGCCGACCTGGAAGGTACCAACGGTGTGGTCCATATCATTGACGGGGTGCTTATGCCAGGCTAGTCTCAGGAATGACTCGCATAAGATGTCCCCATTATTTAGCCACGCCTTGTATCCCGGGGCGTGGCTTTTTTTATAAGTAGGATTACATCACAAACAAGCGCTCTGAATCAGATAACACTTCATCGTTTTTTAATTTGATCGAATGGATATCGTTGACAAAATATAACCTGCGAAACAAATACAATGTGAATTGTACTGTTTAAAAATATATATTAAATTATAAACATGGAATCTTTTTCAATATCTCAGATATCGCAATTCTCCGGTATTAAACCGCATACTATCCGGATGTGGGAACAACGGTATGGTGCCCTGAAACCGAATCGGTCGGAGGGCAACACAAGATATTACAGCAACGCACAACTGCGCAGGCTGCTGAATATCGTAAGTCTCAAAAATGCCGGTTATAAGCTGGGGGAACTGGGTGCGATGCCGGATGAAAAACTGAATGAACTGGTTTTAAAAAAGCAGGAAAAAACGACGAACGACCAAACGGATGAATATTTTATTTCGCAGCTTATAGCAGCCGGAATGAGCTATGACGAATTATATTTTGAAAAGGTATTTTCTCACTGCCTGCTGCGATACGGACTCACAGATGCCTATAGCAGGGTCATGTACCCTGTGATGGTACGTCTGGGATTGATGTGGACGAGTGACCGTTTGCCGCCGGTTCAGGAACATTTTTTAAGTAATCTGCTCAGGCAGAAACTGCTGACGGCTATTGATTCGCTGCCTCCCGCTAAACCGGAGACGAATAAATGGCTCCTGTTCCTTCCCGAAAATGAATTTCACGAGCTGGGGCTGTTGTTTGCCCATTATCTTATTCGCCGTTCCGGGCAAAAAGCGATATATCTCGGTGCCAATGTCCCGTTGCAGCTGCTCAAAGAAGCGGTGGTAGATACAGAATCCGATCGCCTGCTGTTTTTTTTAGTGCATAACGATTTGCCTGAAAATAGCCGTGAGTACCTTGATCAGCTAAAAGACAACTTTCCTGATAATAAGATATACTTGTCGGGCAACCGTGAGTTAATCAGCCAACTGGATACAGGAAAAAGTATTATATGGCTACAATCAGTTGAACATCTCGAACAAAAACTGGCATCATAGCGGCTGACTATCTTTACGTAAAATCAAATGCCATCATATCCAAAGTATCAATCATAGGCGGATTTGACTGATTTTAACGAACAGTCCAAAAGATAAAGCAAGAAAAAATTGAATCTTTCCTTCACTGATTCCGATTTACCTCAAGCCGCAGGCCTACGTTGAAGAACCACCCGCTACCAGCATATGCGTGCGAAGACCCGCCGGCTTTTTGGCTAATTCTCGTTCCAGGCCCATAAGTCCGCCCAGCACCATGGCCAATAACACTTTAACGATCGGATCCCAGGTCAAATATAAATCCATATTATTTTCTATTAGAGTTGTTTAAATTAATTTCAGCCAAATAAGTACTGCTCCGAAAGAGGTAAGCACCCGTGATCTGATGTTCCAAGTTCGCCATACCGCAAACTTTTCCCATAAGAATTTATATGAATTACCGACTATTCACATACCATAAACAATGAAACCGCTGTAGTCTGTGGTATTACACTTCCTCGTCGTGCCAGGTCTCAAAATAGGCACGTTTGTACGCGTCCTTCATGGATTTGCTGGTTTTTCGGGCAAATGTATAATTGGCCGACGCGCCCACTAATCCCCCGATCACCGGCACAAGCCGTCCGGCCTGCTTGGAAGAAATGCGCTTGCCGAATACTTTGCCAATTTTTGCAATCACTTTCAGTATAAAATTGTCGGCAACCTCTCGGGATCCCGCAACCGTACTGGCCCTCAGGAGTTGATACTTCAGGGTGGCCTGGGCAACGCCGTTAATAGCGAGGGCCTCGAAGTAAATATTCATCATGGTATCCTTTTGAAGTGGATCGCGCCCGTCAAAGCCGTTGAGGACGGCAAACTGCTGGGCCAGCCGGTACAATTGAATAGCCAGCGAGGCGGTGTCAAGCGTGGCAAAGGTAACGGCGGTGGAGAACCCTCCGATACCGGTGGTAAGGCCTCCGACCGAGCTCCATCGGGCGTGGGAAAGGCGGTATCCCTCCATGAGCTCTTCAATGCGATCATAATTATCCGCCTGATCGCGGAAATCTTCCACCGTTTCTATTTCCATGCCGCGATCGCGAGCTTCCTGAAGCACATCCTGCGGATTTATATCGATCAGCGAATCTTTTAAATTTATCAGCATAATCCTGTAATTAAGTGAAAATGAAAAGCGACCCTGATCAATCATTACTACTTTGAGCGGGTCCTGTCTGAAAGCATATAATAAGCTGCAACTATCCGGTTTTGTTCTACATAAAAGTGAAGCTTGAAACCTTTTTTCAATTTTCCATTACATGTTTACTCCGTGGAACATTCCCTTTTTTGAAAAACATTATGGTCCACGGCACCAGGGCATGTTTTCACTTGTTTTTGTCACAAGGAATGTATTAAAATTGCTACAGGCCGGTTCTCGTAAGTTGCATAACTTTACGAGCAAAATTTGACGGGATCTGTCACGCTTTTTGCGACCCCTATCGGTCTGTAAGGTATTGATCTGAGTAATCATTAATTATAAAATTACCAACGGATACCCCTGATGGAGAGCCAGGATAACAGTGAAGACGACTCTGCCTATTCCTTTTTAAAGAAGGTGCTCATTTTTGTTCTCATAGCACTGGCTGTAACGCTGTTGGTTATGTTTGTAGGCCGGGCTATCGATACACTCCTTGTTATTTTTGCCGGCGTATTACTGGGTACTATCTTTCGGGCTGCCCGCGACTTTATCCACCAGAAGCTGCATTTTAGCCAGGGTATCTCCTTGGCCCTGGTTCTTGTTATCTTTCTGGCTACGGTTACAAGTATATCTTATGTGCTGGGCCCCCGTATCGTGGATCAGGCAGATACCTTTTACAGGCAAATCCCTGAAACCTGGGAGATGACCAAGGAATATATCTCCCAGTTTCGGTGGGGACGTGAACTGGCCCGGGAAAATCCCAGTGTCACTGATTTTTTTGAGGATGAAACCGAGGGTACCGGTGAAGATTACGACATGACCAAGAGTATCCTGGGCTATCTCTCCACCCTCGCCGCGATTTCAGCAGCCCTGGTTCTGGTCTTCGTGATTGCTATATATATTGCGGCTGAACCCACGCTCTACACCCAGGGCTTTCTCCGTATGTTCCCGAAGGCCCGGCGCAAAAGAGTGGTTGATATTATGAACGAGATTGCGCTGACCATGCAGTGGTGGATGGTCGGGCAAATCTGTTCGATGCTTATACTGGGTACGCTGGCCACCCTGGGGCTGTGGCTGCTGGGGGTGCCGTACGCCCTGTTATTGGGAGCCTTTACCGCTTTCATGACCTTTATTCCCAATTTAGGCCCTATCATTGCTGCGGTGCCTGTTTTGCTTAT
>NZ_JBEPWZ010000186.1:0-5802 GCF_041642155.1 Fodinibius sp. | reverse complement strand
GAACCTGCATGGCGGCTACTGATCACTGTTGAGCAGTTCTTCAATTTCATTCATTTTTTCCCCGAAGAGCGACCAGTCTCCATCCTGCATCGCATCGTTTGCTTCTTCCCACAGCGTGCGGAGTTGGGAAAGTTCTGTGTTCGAAGCGTCGGCCGGCAAATCCATGGGAGGAACAGCCGCAGCAGCAGTATCGGACGGGGCGGCGATCCGCTGGGCCCGTTTTCCGTGCAGGGCTTCGATAGATTGCCAGAGGGTAGGCTGCATGGCAATTTTTTCTCCCGATGTGGCGATGACACGCTGAAGTTGCGGGATATCGACGCCTTCGGCAATCAGGAATACAGGCTCAACATAGATAAATGAATCCTCAATGGGGATGATCATCAGGTTGCCTCGAATAACCCTCGAACCGCGCTGGTCCCACAACGCCAGCTGCCTGGATATTTCGGTATCCTGGTCGATGCGGGCTTCGATCTGGGCGGGACCCAGTATCAGACGATCTTTGGGAAGTTCAAAAACCGAGACCTCTCCATAGTTGGGGAAGTCGGAGTTGGCAGCCATCCACCCGATCATATTATCGCGGTTATTGGGGGTGAGGGGACTAATTAACAGATATTGGAGCTCCTCCTGGCCGGGCAGTTTTGTGAGCACGTAGTACGGCTCCATTTTAATCGCCCGCCCGCCATAGGTTTCATTGGGGCGCGTCCACAGGTCTTCGTTATTGTAGAATACCTGCGGGTCAGTCATATGATATTTGTTGTATTTATCCATTTGGGCTTCGAACATATGAATAGGGTACCGGAGGTGAGAGCGGAGTCCGCCGGACATTTCATCCAGCGATTTAAACATACCCGGAAAAATATCGCGGTAGACCTTCAGCATAGGATCATCCTCGTCGGAGACATAGAAGTCGGTCGTCCCGTTATAGGCATCAACCACAACCTTTACGGAGTTGCGGATATAGTTGTATTCGTTGTTAAAGGGAGCCGAATAGGGATAGTCGGGCGATGTCGTGTACGCATCCTGTATCCAGTACAACTTTCCTTCATTCAACACCAGGTAGGGATCGTCTGCCAACCTGAGAAAGGGCGCTATGCGGTTGACCCGTTCTTCAATGCGTTTCCAATAGAGAATTTTGCTGTCCTGATTAATGTAATCGGTCAATAAGATATTGATATCGCCAAACTGCCAGGAAAAGAGCAGTTGTTCGAACAAACTGTTGATAGATACCCCCGTGCTGCCCTGGTAATTGGTATAGACGTTTTTGTCCCCGCGCGGATAGTCCAGCTCCCTGATGTCCGTATCTACAATTTTATAGTCGGAGTTATGTTCACCGAAGTAGAGCGCGGGCTCCTCGACCTGCAGATCAATCTCGCTCGTAGGGGGAATATCCTTGATGACCATCCGGGGATCTCCCTGCGAGCCTTCCTGTGCTACGGGACTCATAACCATCCCGTACCCATGGGTATATTGAAGCCGGCGGTTGACCCAGGTATCCGACTGCTCGGGCATCTCTTCGGACAGCTCCCGGGCCGCCACCATCATCTGCAGGTATCCTTCATTGGTATGATAGCGGTCGACATCCACGTTATAAAACTGGTAATAGAGCCTGATTTCCTGCAGCTGCCGGTAGGTCTGGATAAGCAGGCGGGGATCCCACAGGCGGATATTTTCAATCGTTTCTTCGTTTTCGTCTATGGTTTCCCATGACATTTCCTCGGCCGGCTGGGCACTGTAGGGCTGGGTCTCCATTTTATCGAGGGCATAGGCCTTCCGGGTCTGCTCGATACTGTTTTCTATGTAGGGCGTTTCCAGCTGGAGCTCACTCGGATTAACGGTAAAGCTTTGGATAAGGCCGGGTAATACGTTGAGTCCTATTCCACCAATAAGCAGCGTCGAAACAGCGGCTGTTAACAACCATTTCAGGCGATTTTTGTATAGCTGATAAAACGAAAGAAGTGCGAGAATGAGACAGAGAATGCAAACAATCCAGAGCACCGGCAACTTTACATTGATATCTACGTAGTTGGCGCCATAGACCGTCCCGCTGGCATTGTAGAGCAGGTTGTAGCGTTCCAGGTAGTATCCCCAGGAAAGCAGCAAAAACCAGAGACCCAGGTTAAGGCCGATCTGTTTCTTAACCTGGTCTGGCAGGCTGATGTTGTTTTTCGAGCGAATGGAAATGGCCCCGGAATAGACATACAGAATGATGACAATAATGGTAACGAAGAAGACCAGGGAGGTCAGGCTGTTCTGTATGAGTTCAATAAACGGCAGCCGGAACAGGTAAAAGCCGATATCATTCCCGAAAATGGGGTCCAGCTGTCCAAATATTCCGTCCCAGTGGAACTTGAGGTAGGCATCCCAGCGCATAAAAAAAGCAAGGGAAAAAAAGAGGCTGAAAACAGACCCGATACCTAAAAAAACAGTGCGAATCTTTTTGGTACTGATCAGGTGGAGATTCAGCTGGGACAGGGGTGAGTTCCCGAAGTTCATGGTTGCGAACCGCTTGGCGAGTGCATTCATATTGGGCAATACATAGGCCAGGGCTACGATCAGGGCTCCTATAAAGAGCAGGACCTGTGTGGTTCGGATGGTCCAGAACACCTGCTCATATCCCAGGTCCTCAAGCCAGAGCCATTCCACAATCCAGTCGGAGGATATGCCCAGAATGAAAAGGGCTCCGATAACGAGGAAAATTATACTGAAAAAGGTTTTTGAAGAACTGAAATTGCGATTCATAAATTATGATGATATCAGGTATATTTCGGTCTTGGCGTTTTGCCAATCGCACATTCGGCTATAAGCTATAAGATAGTAAGCTTTTTACAGAAAGCAGAATATAAGCATTTTTTGATCAGGACTCCTGCTGTTTCCGCCTGACAGCATCTGCTCTGCTGCGATCAGGTGCGTTTACGAGTAACCATATTGGTTTAAAAAATGATCTTATAACTTTAATGGTTTAAAATTGACTTTTTAAACTGTTATGGTTATATATAGAAAAAATGAAAATATGCAGCGATTGATCGTACTTATAGCGGATATTGAGTCCTCAAAACAGATCAAAGAGGAGCAGCGGGAGGCCTTGCAGACGAAACTCCAGCAGGAGCTGGACCACCTGAATAAAACGGAGTATGGGCCGGTTTCTCCCTATACCATCACGCTGGGCGACGAATTCCAGGCGGTATTTGAGGAGGCGGATAGGCTGTTTGTTCATCTTTTCCGGCTTTTGGCAAAGCTGCATCCGGTAAGGGTGCGTTTTTCGCTGGGGGTGGGGAGTATTGCCACCCCCTTGAATACGGAGCAGTCCATAGGCATGGATGGCCCGGCTTTTCACGAAGCCCGAAAAGGAATGGACCAATTGAAGGAGAGCGGTTTTTTGTTTCATTTGAATGTTGAAGAAGAGGATAATGCTTCGCTAAAGCTTATCAACAACAGCCTGGAGCTACTCTCGCATGAAATACAGACGTGGAATCAAAACCGACTCTCTATTTTCTATTTGACAAAAGAGGGATACGACTACAAAAAAATTGTTGAACAGCTGGATATTTCGCCCCCGGCTTTTTACAAAAATAAGGAAGCGGGCGCACTGGATGTTGTCAGCAAATTACTGGATAATATATCGGAACTCATAAACCAACAATTAGCAGGATGAATTACGCCATTTTTCTAAGCATACTGAACCTGGTGGTCTTAGCGCGTCTCCGGCTTATCTTTCGCGATGAGGGAGCAACAGCTAAAGACCTGACGATCATAGGCATTGTTCCGTTAACGGTGCTCCCTTTTATAGAGCTAAGCTGGGGTTGGGGACTGCTGGCCCTGCATCTGGTCAGCTACCCGTTTGTAATGAAGGTTACCGAACAGAACACAGCCAAGCTGAATCGAAACAGGGCGCTTATGCTCCTGTACCACCTGCTTATTACGGGCATTATCTGCAGTCCCCTGTTTGAAATTAACGGCGGTTTATCCGCTGAAAAGATGATTGGTTTTTTAGGGTGGATGATCCTGCCGGAAGGGGACCTGTCGCTGGATACAGTCATCACTGCGCAGGTCGTGTTGGCAGGCATACTGCTGGTTATTAATGAAATGAATATCGTGCTTCGTTATATTCTGAAAGTAATGGGAATTGAGTCGCTGAGCAAGCAGGAAGACAAGGTAAGCGATAAAGAATATAGCATGGGCCGGCTTATCGGCCTGCTGGAACGGATTTTTATTTACATTTTCGTATTACTCAACCAATATAGTGCCATCGGATTTATCCTGGCCGCCAAAGGGGTTACCCGTTTTAATAACTTTAAAGACGACCGGCCTTTTGCCGAATACGTTTTGATCGGGACGCTGCTCTCAACGCTCCTGGCTTTGATCATAGGATGGGGGGTTAAGATCCTGCTGTGACCGCGTTTTGTTTACCGTCCCGGATGTTATACCGTTGTCAGGGGGCAGGCGACTCAATGAATAACAAAGGGGTTCAAGCTTTAACATTATTCTGATTCCGACTGCCGCAGGTATCTTCGCAAGGTACTTTAATATGAGAAGGCTTTGAAAAACCAGTCCCGAAGCATCGGGAAATATCAAGCCTGAGCGTATTCAAAACCACCCCATATATGGCATATGTGAGGATGTTGAATACGTGAAAATGCAGAGATTGACCAAAAGAACAGTTTTGCAAAGCCTTCTATAAAATATGTTTGTAATACTGGCTTTTGATTGAGTAATTGATGGTAATCAATTGAAAATTAAAATTAGGCGAAAGATGGATTACAAAGGGATTTTGGAGAGTACGGTCGGCATCCCGTTTTCGTCAGGCAATGCCATCCGGGTCCTGAAAAACGGCAAGGAAATTTTTCCAGCTATGCTGGATGCTATCGGGAATGCAAGGCACCAGATCGATTTCCTTACTTTCGTGTATTGGAAGGGAGATATTGCCGAACGTTTTGCCCGGCTGCTTGGAAAAAAAGCAAAAGAGGGGGTTGGAGTGCGCGTTATCCTGGATTGTTTCGGTGCGGCTTTTATGCCCCGGGAGCTCGTTGAACATATGGAGAAATGTGGGGTAGAGGTCGAATGGATTCGCCCTGTTAAACGGTGGAAGATATGGAAAAGTGATAATCGCACCCATCGCAAGATATTGATTTGTGACGGTAATATCGCCTTTACCGGCGGGGTGGGGATTGCGGAAGAGTGGGAGGGAGATGCCCGTAATCCCTCCGAGTGGCGAGAAACCCATTTCAGGGTCGAAGGTCCCGCCGTCAGGGGATTGCAATCTGCTTTTCTTGAGAATTGGATTGAAACAGGTCACCAGCTTCACGATGGGCTTCCCTGGCATGAGGATGATGGAGAAATACGGCTCCCCGACGAACTTTCCATAAAAGAAATACCCCTCCAGGTAGTGCGGACCTCTGCTTCGGTGCTCTGGAGTGATATTGTTATTCTCTACCGAACCCTTGTGGATATGGCTCAGGAAAGCATCCGAATCACCACGGCCTATTTTAATCCCAATGAGGATATGGTCACGCAATTATGCGAGGCGGCGCAGCGGGGTGTAGAAGTGCATATTATGATACCCGGCGAACATATGGATAAACGTGTGGCTAATATTGCCGGTGGGGACCGGTTTCATCCTTTGTTGAAAGCGGGCGTTAACCTGTGGTTTTACCAGAAAACGATGATGCACTCCAAAGTCATTGTGGTAGATGATTATGTCTCATGCATAGGATCTGCGAATTTTAATCACCGGTCGATGCTGAAAGATGACGAAGTGAATATGACAGCTCTTAGTGCGGAACTGGCAGAGCTGCTGGTTAATCA
>NZ_JBEPWZ010000185.1:0-5802 GCF_041642155.1 Fodinibius sp. | reverse complement strand
CCAGTGAAGCCCCGATCGGCATCGGACTCATATATGGGCCCATCAGTCCCGATACAAACGCCATAGGCAGCACCGCCGAAATTACGGTGAACGTTGCCAGGATCGTCGGGTTCCCCACCTCGCTGATGGAGGCAATGGCCGCCTGCTTGAGCGGGAGTTTCTTCATTTTAAAGTGCCTGTGCATGTTCTCGGCAATAATAATCGAGTCATCCACCACAATACCGGTTACAAAAACCAGCGCAAACAGGGTAATTCGGTTAAGTGTATAGCCAAACATGTAGTATAAAAAGAGCGTGAGCGCAAAGGTTACGGGTACGGACAGGAATACAACCAGGCCGCCTCTCCATCCCAGGGCCAGCGCCACCACAAAGGTTACGGCTAAAATAGCCACCAGCAAGTGCTCCAGGAGCGAGAATACCTTGGCGGATGCCGTTTCTCCATAATTCCGGGTAGTGGTTACATTCACATCAGACGGAATCAGGGTTCCTTCGAGCTGGCCAACCTTATTCTCAATTTTCTCGGCGATATTCATCGCATCGGCCCCGGAGCGCTTGGCTATGGATATGGTTACGGCAGGGTATGATTCCCCCCGGTTCAAACCACTCTCCCGGGCTTTTTCATACCCAATTCCATACGAAACGTACTCGGAGGACTCCTCCGGCCCGTCACGAATATCGGCGATACTTTTCAGGTAAATCGGATCGCCGTTTTGTACGTCTACAACGACGTTTCGCACCTCATCTGCGGATTTAAAAAAGTCGCCGGTATCTACCAGGTATTCAGTGTCGTTTTTACTGAATGAGCCCGAAGACAATTCCTGGTTGGCCGCCTGTATCTGTCCGACTACCTGCATCGGATCGATACCGTACGAGGCCATTTTATTCTTGTTGAGATCGATCGACACCTGCCGGGTTCGTCCCCCGTGAATATCCGTCTGTGCCACATCCTCGATCTGTTTAACCTCCAGGGCCAGTTCATCGGCTATGCGCCGAATTTCAAAATCGCTGTAGGTATCGCTCCACAACGTCAGTGTCATTATCGGGACGTCGTCAATGGAACGCGTCTTCACCATGGGCCGGGTGGCCCCCTCGGGAAACCGGTCCATATTTTTCATGATCTCATTATACAGGCGAACCAAACTGCGTTCTACATCTTCGCCCACATAAAATCGGGCCGAGACCATCGCCTGATCGGGCATGGACGTGGAATACACATATTCAACGCCTTCAATATTTGAAAGCACTTTTTCCAGTGGAATGGCAATTCGCTTCTCTACCTCATCGGGTGTCGCCCCCGGGTAGCCGACAAAAATATCGGCCATTGGAACGTCAATCTGGGGTTCCTCTTCCCGCGGCGTTAAATAGGTCCCGTAAAATCCCAACGCAAGGAATACAATCATTAACAAAGGCGTCAGCTTCGAGTCGATGAAGCCCTGCGCTACTTTACCTGCAATTCCGGTTTTCATAATACTATTGCTAAATCGTTGTTATTACTGTGTGCTGACTTTCTGGCCTTCGCGCAGCCGCTGATCGACCGAAGCCACAAACGTTTCTCCCTCGGACAACCCGGACAGAACCTCTACTTGATCACCACTGGCATCCCCCAGCCGCACCCATCGGAGTACTACTTCGGAATCATCATTGAGCGTATATAAACCGGTTAACTGGCCCCGTTCAATAATAGCCGATTGCGGAACTGTAATAGCACGCTCTTTGTCCGAAGCAAGTCCTATCTCGGCATACATGCCTGATTTGACGCCTGAATCTTCAGGCAGTTCGGGCAGCATAATTTCCACCGAGAATTGTCGGCTCCCGCGACTGCCGGACTGATTGATATTAGCCACCACCCCTCCGGCATTGTTATACCCGGCGGCCTTAATATCTACAGATACGGTGTCGTTGAGATTAAAGAGCGATATTTCACTTTCGGGAACCGTAACTTTGAGCTTCATCCTATCCTCCTGCTCAAAAGCTATAATCGGTTGTCCCGGCCCGGCCATATCTCCTTCTGAGGCCATCCTGGAAACCACATAGCCGTCGAAGGGCGCAGTCATCAGGGTATAATCGAGCATATCCTCAATTTCCAAAAGCTTGCTTTCCAGCGTCTGAACCCCGGCTTTGGCCATTTCGTATTCGGTCGAAATATCGTCGAGCTCCTTCCTGGTCGCACTTTCCTGCTCATACAGGTTTTTAATGCGATTATAATTCGTTTCCGCATTTTCCAGCGACGCACTGGCCTCCATCAAGCTCGATTCCACCTGGCCTTTCTGTGCCTGCAAGTTATCATCCTTTATGCGAACCAATACCTCCCCTTTCTGTACATAATCACCTTCTTCAAGGTCAAGCTGTGTAATACGCCCCATCACCTTGGTACTTATATTTATCGTTCGGTCACTGGTAACCGTACCCGAAAAGTGATGGGATGCTGATCCCTGTGCCAAATCCGCGGTTTTTGTGACGACAGAAACCGGCTGGTCCTGCGGCGGCTCCGATTGATCAGAAGAACTGCACGCAGCCCCGACAAGTGTTAGTACTACAACAGCAGATAAAAGCCTGCCTGAAATATTCATCATGTCTTTTTTCATGGTCCTGTTTGTTTTATGTTATAATAGATTTCTTAAGAACATTGAACTAGTAAACCCGTTCCTGTTCCAGCAGCAACTCCAGTGTTGCCATACTTAGATTGTACTGATACAGGGCGTTCAGCCGCTGGAATTTGGCTTCCTGGAGTCTTGTCTCCGCAGATAACAGATCCGTCGTTTTTTCCATGCCCTGCTCATACCGGTTGTTTCGGATACGATAATCTTCGTCCGCCTGCATTACCGATGATTCGGCAAAGCGAAGCTGTGACCGGGCCTGGTCCAGCGAACGCAGGGCCTGCTGAATATCAAGCTTGTTTCTAAAAATCTTACTCTCATACGCCAGCTTTGCCTGTTTCAGCTCCGCCTTTGATTCCATCACTTTCCCGATATTGCTGAAGCCGCTGAACAGGTTCCATTTCAGCGTAGCGCCGATCATATAGCTATTGCCCTGCGTGCCAAAAGGAACCTCATCATTAAATTCATAGCTGCCGAAAAGATTAATGCTCGGCATAAAATTAAATTTCGAAGCCTTCAGCATCTGTTTGGCTGCAGAAACGCGGTGCTCCATTGCCCGCACCCCGGCATTGTCCGTATTTTCGGGATCAATCATAGCATCGGATAACCCTGGGCGCACCTGCAGGCTATCGGTCGGTACAATGGTGAGTTCATCATCCATATTCAACAGATATCGCAAGTTGTCCTGTATCGTCTGCAGCTGATCTTCCACCTTCGACTGCTGACTTTCGAGCTCCAGTACCCGAACGTTTGCGGCCAGGTAATCGGCCTTATTAATCATCTCCTGGTCATAGAGATTTTTGGCCTGGCGTTCATTTTCCTCCGCCGTTTCAAGCGACCGGTCAATCACCGACAGCCTGTTATTCATCAGCTGTAGCTGATAATAGGTGTCTTTTACCTGGTAACGCGCATAGTCTTGGGTGCCCTTCAGCTTCTCTTTGGATGCCTCCAGTTGTTTTTTTACCGCACTTCGCTCGAGAAGCATGTCGGTATTGAGCAGCGGCTGACGCAGTTCAAATTTCGTGGTAAAATTATCATAAGCATCCGGATCATTTAGTCGCGAGGGATTAAAATCGGCCTGTGTCACTGCTTCCTGCTTCAATCTAAAACCAAATACATTCAGCGGATCATTGGTTGAAACACCAGTCTCCTCGATGGACAGCTGTGGTAAAAAGGCAGCGTTGGTCTGACGGTATTGTCCCCGGATTTTATCGACGTCATATTCGGCCTGTCCAATGTCGAAATTTTGCTCCCGGACGCGTTCCATGGCTTCCTGAAGCGAAAGAAAGAGTTGGGGTTTATCCGAGTCGGCCGGAATATCCTGTGACATCGAATACACCGGCAACAATAAGATTAGCAGCAAAAAATATACCTTTGGTACATATGAATGTTTAAAATTCATGTTAAAAGTTAATTTTTTGGTTGTGGATTGAAAACCCTTGCTGGATTCTTGGCACATGGAATGCACGCTCGTAAAATCCCGGATTGTACAATCTGAATTCTTTCGGGACCGCTTTAATTGGCAAAGGGCTGATGGCATCATGTTTAGATCTGTAAGATGATTAGAAATTTTTCAGGAACCAGGTTTTTTCTGTGAGTACTTTTTCCCAGTGCCTGATCATGCTTGAGGTTTTGATATTCAGATTTTCAGCCTCAAAGCTGCCGTCAACTTTGCTGGCTTTATCACCCTGATCCAGGATATACGATCCTTTTGCCTCAAATGCCTTGTTAGGTTTTTCTCCGCGTAACATTCGGGCAATATTGTGGGCCACCGTATCCGCCTGGTACTGTGCAAATACGCCGGCCTTCGGCAGCATTTTTCCATCACCGATCGGAAATGAAATAATATCGCCTATGGCATATACATTTTCATAGGATGTCTCCAGGGATTGCTTATCCACCTCGACCCAGCCGGATGTCCCGGTTAGTCCTGCCTCTTGTATGATATCCGGACTGGTATGTTTGGGCGTAAACGCGAGCAGATCAAATGGAGCCGCTGCGGTAGTACCCTCAGGCGTTGAAAAGGTAAGGCTGTTTTTACCGGATGAAGTCAACTCATGCTCCGGCTTGTAATTGATGCCTTTATCGTTCATCAGACGGCGGACCTTCTCAGAAATTTCTTTGCTGGCGAAATCCATCGGCTCGGGTTCCGGGGTATAAAGCGTGATGTTGGTATTCTGGCGAATTTCTTTCTCCCGTGTATACCCCTCTATAAGTAATGCGGCTTCATAAGGAGCTACCGGTGATTTATGAGGCAGTGAAGACACCACTACAGCTATTTCTCCGCCACCAAACTTTTTTAAATCTTCATAGAAAGAAGAGGCCCCGGCGGAGGTATAGAAATTGTGGCCATATCGGCTGAGATCATGAGTATCCGTCAGTTTCGTGCCAAGAGAGATCACCATGTAATCTCCCTTGTACTCCCTGTCATTGGAGGTAACGGTTCGATTTTCTGGGTCGATGGATGCTATTTCTCCGTAGATAACTTCAATACCACCAAGTTCGACGTTGGACAGATCCCCGTAGACCTGCCCTTCTTCTCTTTTGCCGACCATCATCCATGTAAGGGATGGGGCATACAGACTGCTTTTCTCTTTTTCAAAGACCAGGATCCTGGCCAGGTTAATACCATCTTCGTTGCCAATTTGACGGCTCAATTCCCTGGCCGTACTGACTCCCCCTATTCCTCCACCTAAAACTAATATGGTTGGTTTCATAACTTTATGCTTTATTCGTTGGTTTTTGTTCATTCGTTTTTTCGGTATTTTCCACGGTCTTGCAGCCTGCTGCCCAATCGGCATATCCGCTTTCGAGCCTGACAGCTTCAAACCCCTCTTTTTGCAGATACTTGACCGCTTCATCTGCCATCAGGCACAGGGGTCCCCTGCAATACGCCACAATTTCCTTATCCTCCGGCAGGTCTTTAATATGTTCGTTCAGCTCTTGCCGGGGACATGAGATCGCATCTTCTATGTGTCCTTTCTCATACTCTTCTTCGGGTCTCACATCAATAACATAAATTTCCTGGCGGCTCATCATTTCATTGAGCTCATCACTGCTGATGGTTTTTAAGCTGTTACGGCGATTTCTGTAATCGTTCAGCAGCCTGCTAATCTCCTTGTTTTGTGTAAACCCAAGCCGTCGGAGCGCACGCCAGGTATCAAAAACATGTTGGCCTGCCAATTCGTAATACATGTATTTGCCCT
>NZ_JBEPWZ010000184.1:0-5802 GCF_041642155.1 Fodinibius sp. | reverse complement strand
TCACTTGAAAATTTCCTGAACCCGGGCAGCGAGGCTGGTCCCGGAACCGGCTTGAAGGTTCAACTTTCCCGCATGTTGGGGAGGGAGCCATCCGGGCCGGTGACTTGAACGGCGGGTGACCGTATTCTAGCCTGGTTTGGAACCGGCTGTATTATCAAATATCAATAAAATTAGATTTATGCATCGTACTGGTATACGTATAGTTACATTTATTCTTTCGGCTGTCGTGCTGATCGCCGCGGCCTGTACTACCACATCCAATACTACTGGTTCCCCTGAAACCCCGCAAGAAGATACCGCACCCAAAGACGACGCACTGCCGGACTGGTTTAGCGAAGAATCGGTGATTTACGACAGCAGTGGCGTTCAGGCCTATGCCGGTGCGATAGGCACTGATGCGGCTTCTGCAGAGACCAAAGCGGTGACACAGGCAACTACCGTGCTAAAGCAGTCGATATCCGACAGGCTTGAAACCGTACGGACGGAAGCTGTTCAAGAGTTGGGCATGGAGTCTGGTTTGACGAATGCCGATTTTTTAATTGACCTCCGCAAGGCTGACGGTGCGGTGGATGATATAGTGTCCATCCAGCAAACCGATACGATGCCGGTGGAAGGACAGAATAGCGTACGGGGACTGGCGGCGGTTGAGCTTTCGAAAGAAGAACTTATGGAGCAGTTGAATAAACGAATGTCCGATCATGAGGACACCTGGAATGCCTTGAAGGAGTCCGGGGCATTTCAGGAATTTTAGTCCACACGGCTCCTTTTTCACCCGGAATTCCGGGAATGATTGTTGCGAAACTGCTCAGCGGCCTACTTGACACCTTCCCCCGGCGTCGCAAGACCCCGAAATTCCGGAAAAGCCGGTAAACGCTATACATCGTCCTCCCATCCCAATCCTTCGGAAACGTTAATCCGGCGGACCATGGTGTTTTAAAAAAAGAAACCCGCAAAATTTTAAATTTTGCGGGTTCTAAAGAGCGAAAGCTCAGAATAGGGATATATATTTATATATCAGAACTGCTAATAACACCCCGATGGCTCTTGCCACGGGAACAGTTACTACATATTCTCAACAATTTTATCGCCGAATTCAGAGCATTTCAAGAGCGTAGCTCCTTCCATCAGGCGTTCGAAATCGTAGGTTACCTGCTTCTGGCTGATGGAAGCCTCGATACCTTTCTCTATGAGATCCGCAGCTTCGTTCCAGCCCATGTAACGCAGCATAATCACGCCGGAAAGGATAAGCGATCCCGGATTTACCTTATCTTGTCCCGTGTACTTGGGTGCGGTTCCGTGGGTCGCTTCAAAGACAGCCAGGCCGGTATTATAGTTGATGTTGGCCCCCGGAGCGATACCGATCCCGCCTACGCAGGCAGCGAGCGCATCCGAAATGTAGTCGCCGTTGAGATTCATCGTAGCGATGACGTCATACTCGTCGGGACGGGTTAAAATCTGCTGCAGGAAGGCGTCGGCAATGACATCTTTGACGACCAGCCCGTTTGGCAGCTTGCACCAGGGTCCTTCGCCAATGACTTCCGCATCATATTCCTCGCGCGCTACTTCGTAGCCCCACTCCTTGAAGCTGCCTTCGGTGAACTTCATGATATTGCCCTTGTGAACCAACGTAACGCTGTCGCGGCCGGTCTCCAGGGCATAGTCGATGGCAGAGCGGACGAGGCGTTTGGTCCCCTCTGTGGAAATGGGCTTAATACCCAACGAAGTGGTGTCGGGAAAGCGGATCTGGTCGACCCCCAGTTCGTCGATTAAAAAGTTTTTAAGCCTTTCGTTTTCTTCAGTGCCTGTCTGGTACTCGATACCGGCATAGATATCTTCGGTATTTTCCCGGAAGATGACCATATCGGTTTTTTCGGGATGCTTTACGGGACTGGGCGTGCCCTTGTAATATTTAACCGGTCGGACGCAAGCAAAGAGGTCCAGTTTCTGTCGTATTGCAACGTTCAGCGAACGAATACCCCCGCCCACCGGAGTCGTCAGCGGTCCCTTGATAGCGATTTTATACTCTTCAATCGCCTTGAGCGTATCTTCGGGCAGCCAGTGATCATCGCCGTAAAATTTGAGGGCTTTTTCACCGGCATAAATTTCAAACCATTCAATTTTTTTCTGTCCCCCGTACGCTTTTTCAACAGCGCTGTCCAGGACATGGCGCATTGTGGGGGTGATATCGATGCCAATGCCATCGCCCTCTATGAATGGGATAATGGGATTATCACCGACTTTTAGGGAACCGTCGGATTTTTTTTCAACTTTTGTGCCCGTTTCGGGAGCAGTAATTTTCTCGTAACTCATGTGTGTTCAGCAATATATTTGATATTTTATTTGCCTATAAGTATACCAAAAAAAAAGAGCAGGTGCACAGGCTGACCTGGATTATTCATGAATAATATGGAATCAATCGTTATCCTATTATTTGTTAAAGCCATAGTATCCAATAAGGTCTTTTTTTAAACTATTAAATGATGGCTGCGAAATTTGCTCCTGTGCTGCGTTGGAATGGAAATGGATGCTCAAGGTACAAACGGTACCTCTCCGCCTCCATTTCCATTCCGCCTTGCCCATAAGCAAATTTCTTTGTGAATAATCCAGGCTGAAAAGAAAGAAAATGGAACTGCTGCATTTTCACAAATTTTCTGGTTATATTATTAACGTTCAGTGGAAAACGTCTATACCCATATGCCAACTTGAAAGGAGGCCGTCATGATTAAGCCAATGTTCGGGCACCGCCCCAAGCCCAGGAAATTTAATTATCAATTTCGTCACCATGATCCTGAAAAGGAGAAAAGCCGAAGAGAGCGACTAAGGATTGAACGCAAGCACAAGAAATATCACCAGGGGCGTTCGGTTATGCTCTATGCCCTGGGGTTGTCACTGGTACTCTATATCATGTATCTGTTGTAACTTATCTTTCCCTGTTTATCTTTACCGCTCTTCGACCAGGATTAGCGATCCCTACGCTGTCTTGAGAACTAATGTCAAACCTGAAACACAGCGCGTACATTGACCCAGGAAACGGATTCTCAACATTCCATTATACATCCACTGCCTCCCGAAATTTCCAATAAAATTGCTGCCGGTGAAGTTATCCAGCGACCCAGTTCGGTGGTTAAAGAACTGCTGGATAACGCCATCGACGCCGGGGCCGATCAACTGAAAATTGTTATTCAAAATGCGGGTCGGACGCTCATCCAGGTGGTGGACAACGGCTGCGGCATGGGGAAGGAAGACCTCAGGCTCTGTTTTGAGCAGCATGCCACCTCCAAGATACAGGATGTGGATGACCTCTTTCGCGTGCGTACCCTGGGATTTCGCGGCGAAGCCATGGCGTCCATCGCATCCGTAGCGCAGGTGACCCTAAAGACCAGGCGTCCCGGTGATGATATCGGATACAAATACGAGATCTGGGGCGGCGAGGAGAAGTCTTTCGAACCGGCTGCGGTGGATGGCGGCACCTCGGTAGCCATACGCAACCTCTTCTATAACGTGCGGGCCCGCCGTCAGTTTTTAAAGACGGATGCCACCGAATTCCGGCATATCCTCAGAACGGTTCAGCAGGCGGCCCTGGCGAATCCGGAGCTGGGGTTTGAGCTTATTGCGGATACGGATACGATTTACGACCTGCCGAAAAAGCAGCCGCTGAAAGAGCGCATCGCCGAGATGTTCGGCAAAAGCTACAAGGCCAGTCTTATTCAGTTTGAGGAGGAGACGAGCTACCTGACGGTCCGCGGGGTTCTGGCGGACCCGAAACTGACGAAAAAAAGCCGCGGTGAACAGTTTCTGTTTGTCAATGGACGCCCGTTTCAGCATCGCTACCTGACGCATGTAATTTTAAAGATCTACGACCGGTGGACCGGCGAGAAGGAGTACCCGTTCTATGCCATTTTCCTGAGTGTTGATCCCGCCCAGGTGGATGTCAATGTACACCCGGCCAAGGAGGAGGTCAAGTTTGAAGATGAGCGCAGCGTGATAAAGCTGACAAAGTCGGTGGCAAAAAAAGCACTGAACGAGCAGTTCCTGGTGCCGGAGGTGCCGGAACACAGCGAACATTCCCCGCCAACACGTTCTTCGGGAGGGTTCGCCTCTGATATTAGTTTCGGGGGACCCACTCAGAAGCGGAGCCGGGAAAGCGGCCCCGTGAAGTTTCCCTCGCGCATCAATTCCGACCGGTCGCCATCACCACAGCGAAATAAAGATTATTCCCGGCAGTTGTATGATTTTGGAGAACAAGCCGATCCCTCCCCCGGGAAGAGTGAGGAGGGCAGCGAGCAACCCGACCGCATGCGTGAGCGAGGGTTCTGGCAGCTGCATGACCGGTATATTCTGACCCAGACGCGTTCGGGGTTCTGTATGATTGACCAGCATGCGGCCCACAAGCGTATCGTCTATGAGAAGGCGTTGAGCGCTACCGAGGAGGCAATTCCCAGCACCCAGCAACTGCTTTTTTCCCAGAATATTGAGTTTTCCGCTTCGGAATTTTCACTCTTGGAAGAACTGCATCCTATCCTGCAGCGCATGGGATTTAATGTTCAGTTGCTGAGCGGCAACACGGCCATGATAAGCGGCGTGCCGGCCGATATCGATATAGGTGATGAACAATCCGTGCTGAAATCGATGTTGTACCAGTATCGCGAACTGGAAGGTAACGTTGAGCTGGATGAGCGCAAAAAGCTGGCTATTGCATTTGCTTCAAAAACGGCCATTCCAAAAGGGAAGAAACTAACGGATATGGAGATGGAGAACCTGCTGGACCAGCTTTTTGCCTGTGACGAGCCGTATAAAGATCCGTTGGACAAACCGACGCTCGAGTATATTCCGTTAGAGGATATCGAATCCCGTTTCCGCTGAGGGAGGAATGATTAGTCCCTGAAGTAATTGGTTTATAGGATTGTTGCTTTAATCAATTATCTTGTCATTTTGCTCATTCAGGCTGGCCGGGAAACAGACCACTCCCCAAAATGAACCGGGAAATGTACCTGTTCGGTTATTATAAAATCTATAATTCAACATTCTCCATGAACATTTTAGCGGTTGAACCTTTTTACAGCGGTTCTCATAAAGCCTTTTTAAAGGGTCTCAGGGAGCATTCGCGGCACGAGGTGATTCCTGTGAATCTGAGTTATAAGGGGCGGAAGTGGCGCATGCACGGAAATTCGGTTGTGCTGGCGGGGATGGCCCGGGAAGTGAAAGAGGATATCGATCTGCTGCTGGTGAGCAGTATGACGGACCTGCCTTCGTTTCTGTCGCTGACGAATCCCCGGTTTGCCGAGATACCCAAGGTTATGTACATGCATGAAAACCAGTTTACCCAGCCGATGCCGGAGGGGGAGGAGCGGGACCAGACGTACTGTTACCTGAATTACCTGAGCATGCTTTCGGCCGACCGGCTGATCTTCTCGTCGCATTTCCACCGGAATGATTTTCTGCAGGCGCTGCCTGAATTTTTGGAGCAGTATCCCGACGACAAGTACTATTACCCGGTTGACAAGATTGCCGGCAAAAGCATGGTCCTGTATCCCGGCCTTGATTTAAAGCGCTTTGATGCCCAGCCCGACCAGCGGGAGTCGAATGAGCATCCGGTCATTGTCTGGAACCAGCGCTGGCAGTTCGATCGTAACCCGGCCATGTTTTTTCGGGTGCTCAACCGCCTGAACGATATTGACCTGACGTTCGATTTAATTCTTGCGGGGGATACCCAGCATGAAAAACCTGAAGAGTTTGAAAAGGCATGGGAGCGGTATGGGCGACATATAACCCATTTTGGGTATGTTGAAAATAAAGAAAGCT
>NZ_JBEPWZ010000183.1:0-5902 GCF_041642155.1 Fodinibius sp. | reverse complement strand
GCGCGCTTACCCTCGTCAACCGAACCGTTAAAGCAGTGCCAAACGCCCGACAGCGTGCCATCCTGCTGCTCCTCTATAATATCCAGCAGGTCGCCGGTACTGTCCCGGTTATGCAGAATAATTGGTTTCTGTACTTGCCGGGCAACCCTGCAGTGAATGCGCAGGCTTTTCTGCTGTTCCGCCCGGTATTCGTCGCTCCAGTAATAATCGAGCCCGGTTTCACCCACGCCCGCGATGGCCGGGTCGTCGCAGTAGGTATACAATGTTTCTTCGGTGACCCGGGCTCCCTCATTAATGGAGGTAGGATGGATGCCCGCCATCTTATGCAGCGATATTTCGGGATGCCGGAGCTTATCCATTTCGGGCAGCGAATCGAGGTTAATGGCCGGCATAAAGATATGACGGACGCCCGCAGCGGACGCCCGCTCCAATACCGCCGCAATGTCGCCTTTGAACTGCTCGGAATAGAGATGGCAATGCGTGTCAATCACAATAGCTGCTTAATGTACTTCCACCGAATGATATTCAATCAGGCGCTTCATGGGCTTGCTGATATAGCGGCCCGATTTCATGCCGTATTTGGTCAGGATTTCATTAATCATCTCCTGGTGTCCGTAGGCAACCGAACCGATGAAACCAACTTCATATTCCCGGGCATCGGTATATTTCATCACAATGCGGCTGATAAAATTTTCAAATCCTTCATACAGTATGTCGCGTACGAAGGGATGGTCTTCATGCTCCCCGAGGAAGGCGGCGTAAGAGGCGATAAACCTGCTTTTCTGTGTCCCGTCATAGACACCTTTGTTGATATAATCGAGATCCATATTGTAATTCTTTTCCAGATCATCGCAGAGCTCATCGGGGACCTCAAACCGGTAATATTTATTAATCAGCTTCTTTCCGAAATAGCCGGCACTGCCCTCATCTCCCAAAATAAAAGCGAGCGAAGGGATATGCTCAACAACTTCATTGCCATCGTACAGGCAGGAATTGGATCCGGTCCCTAAAATGCAGGCGATGCCCGGCTCATCAAAAAAGCACGCCCGGGCCGCTCCCAACAGATCGTGATATATATTGATAGACGCATCCGGGAAGCTGTATGCGAGAGCGGTTTCCACTTCCTGCTTCTTCTCCTCGCTGTCGCAGCCGGCCCCGTAAAAAAAGATGTCACTGATTTCGATCTCACCGATCCTGGCGGACAAGTCGTGCTCGACGACATCCTGAATACTTTGTATCGTGTGGTAATAGGGATTCAGTCCTTCTGTCTTGTAAATCTCATGCTCGTCCGCCGATTTTACGCACCATTCCGTTTTTGTGGCACCGCTGTCGGCTATTAAAATACTCATAGATACCTTTCGTTCATTTGTTTATTGTTGCCAAATCTAAGCATTTTTTGTTATATCCTGCAAAACTCCCTCTCGAAAATCGAGACCGGGCTGTATTCTGTCTGTCATCAGGCATATACATTTATACACACAGGAGAAAATAAGCAAAGCTAATGAAAGTAACGTACAATAATTATCTTAAATCGATGCAATACCCGGTCTTCAGCGGCAACCATCTGACCCCGGAAAAGACCCTGCAGCGATCCTCTCGCATGACCAACCCGCATGAAAACCATCCGAGCTGTGCGCGGCGCCTGATGAGAACACCGGGCTAAGATATAGCCGGTCTAAGATATAAAAACAAAAAAATCTTGTAAGGATTTGCCTCTAAACGACTCTTACTTGTACCGCTAAGCTGTAACTGGCAATTAGCAGGGGTGCGGCATTAATCGCTCTTTTGTCATTTGTTTTTTATAACGCAGTGACACTATGTTGTCAGTTTTATTTAATATATTAATCGATGAAAAATAAAAGTTAAATACAGAACCTACTTTATGTCTGACAATAAGGATCGCGATAAAGCGCTGGAAATGGCCATCGGCCAAATTGAAAAACAACACGGAAAGGGAACAATCATGCGATTGGGCGACGAAGCCGTCCAGGATGTCCCCAGCATCTCCACCGGATCGCTCGTACTTGATCAGGCACTCGGCGTGGGCGGCGTGCCGCGGGGACGCATTACCGAAATTTACGGCCCGGAAGGCAGCGGGAAGACCACCCTGGCCATGCATATCGTGGCCGAGGCCCAGAAAGCGGGCGGTTATGCGGCCTTCGTTGATGCCGAACATGCGTTTGATCCCCGCTACGCCAAAAATCTGGGCATCAATACCGATGAGCTGCTGGTATCGCAGCCAGACAGCGGCGAGCAGGCCCTCGAGATTACGGAAACGCTTATTCGCTCTGCCGCCCTGGATGCCATTGTGGTGGATTCGGTAGCGGCACTGGTGCCCCGTGCCGAATTGGAAGGCGAAATGGGAGATTCCCACATGGGCCTGCAGGCGCGGCTGATGTCGCAGGCGATGCGTAAAATTACGGGAATTATCAACAAGACACGCACCTCGGTGATTTTTATCAACCAGATTCGCGAGAAGATCGGGGTCATGTTTGGAAATCCTGAAACTACCTCCGGGGGACGTGCACTCAAATTTTACTCTTCTGTTCGTATGGACATTCGCCGGATCGGATCGCTCAAAAAAGGCGATGACGTGGTCGGTAACCGCACCAAAGTAAAAATTGTCAAGAATAAAGTAGCCCCGCCCTTTAAAGTCGTGGAATTCAACATCATGTATGGAGAAGGCATTTCCCGCATGGCCGAAATTCTGGATATGGCGGTTGAGTTCGATATCATTGAAAAGCGGGGCAGCTGGTACCGCTATGACGGCGAGCCTATCGGTCAGGGAACGGACAATGCGATCGAGTTTCTCGAATCAGATCCCGAACTGACCAACAGCATCGAGCAGATGGTCCGTGATGCCATGAACCCAGCGCCCCAGGAGGAGGAAACGGCAGAAACGGCAGAGGAGGAGAAAACGGAAGGCGATGATAACAAAGAATAGTGATGAGCGATGAGGCCAGGCCCCAGCAGCCCCTCCCCGGGTTAATCACTTCCATTACCGTTCAGACACGAAACAAGGAGCGGTATTCGGTCTTTGTGGACGAGGAGTTCCTGCTGGGTGTTAATGAACAAACCCTCATCAAATTCAATTTGAGCAAAGGGGTCGAAGTGACGCCCAGGCTGTATAAAAAAATACAGCGGGAAGAGGGACGGTTTGCCGTTAAAAAGTACCTGCTTAAGCTTTTGGGCCGGCGCGACCATGCCCGCAGGGAGCTGCTGACCAAAGCGCTTCGAAAGGATTATACGCGGGAGGTTATCATCGACGTATTGGATGAACTCGAGGAAAAAGGGTATATCGACGACGCCGGTTTTGCCCGCAAATATGCCGCCGACCAGTACCGCCTCAATAAGTGGGGACCCGCGAAGATAAAAGCTCACCTGTTTAAAAAAGGGATCGGGCGGACGGTTGCCGAGCAGAGTATCCGGGAGGCATTTAAAAATGAAGATTTAGAAGAAACTTTTATACATTTAGTCGGAAAGCGGAAACGACATTTCCTGAAAGAAGAACACCTGCTAAAGCGGAAGAAAAAGATCATTCGCTACCTGGCAGGCAAAGGATATCGCTCGTCCAGTATATACCGTAGCATCGATAAACTCATGAAGGTCATAGAACAATGAAAAGCCTCACGCTCGACCGGCTCATACGACTGGGATTAGCCCTGGCGGGCGTGGCGGTCCTGTTCTACCTGTTATACTATTTTGGCACCCTGGTGGGTTATGCCGTCATTGCCATTGTCATTACCTACCTGCTGGATCCGGTCGTAAGCCGCATACAGGCCACCGGCATCAATCGGACTTGGGCTATTATACTCACCCTCACTGCCCTCATTTTACTGCTCGTCTGGATATCAACCAATATCTTCCCGATTATTGCCAACCAGATGGTGGAACTGGCGGGACAGCTGAACGTCGAGACAATCCAGAATATCACGCGGCAGGTGGAACAGCGGCTGAGGGACAAATTCTCCTTTCTGCCTGAACAATTTCTCAGTACCAATATCACCCGGATGCTCCAGGAACTGTTTGATATCGGTCAGCTGCCCGCCGCTCTGAGCAATCTTATCGGCCTCTTTACCAATATTTTCTGGGCGGCACTGGTCATTCCGTTCGCCACATTTTTCTTCTTAAAAGACGGCACCAAAATCAGGCGGGATATCCTGCAGCTGGTGCCCAACAAATACTTTGAGACCACGCTCAGCCTGATTGACAAGATTGAAACCCGCCTGGGTATTTATTTCAGGAGCGTCATGCTGCAGAGCCTTATTGTGGCCCTTTCCTCATGGCTGGTCCTCTCCATCGTTGGCTTGAACAATGCACTTTCGGTAGGTATCGCCGTGGGACTGGCCAACACCATTCCCTATTTCGGTCCCGCCATCGGCTATCTTCTCTCCATCACCGTCTCCATTATTGAAGTCGGCAACTTTTCGCTGGTTCTAGCCTGTATTATCGCCATTTTCCTGGTGCAGCTGCTCGACAACCTCGTACTGCAGCCGCTCATCTTTTCCCGCTCGGCCGAAATCCACCCGGTTGCCATCTTATTCATTATTATGGTCGGGGCCGAAATTGCCGGCATCCTGGGTATGCTGATCGCTGTGCCCATAGCAACTACGATCAAAATTACGATTAACCAGATCCGGTGGAGTATCAATAACTACTATGTCTTTCGTTCTGCGAAATCTCCGGAGACATAACCGGGACCGATGCTTTTCCAATTTTGCCCTTAATATCTAATCTTTTTTGTTTATCTTTGCGATCAAACTGACAGCAACTTATACCGTCATTGCCCATTGATCAACATTGTTGTATTCGCCTCCGGATCCGGTACCAATTTCCAGTCGATTATAAATGCTACGGAAGAAGGACAAATTGAGGGAGAGGTCCGGGGCCTGATAACCAACAAAGACGATATTCAGGCGATCCGGCGAGCCCGGAAGCATGACATCGCTCATGTTACCATCGATCCGACCGATTTTACAGACCGGTCAGACTACGTAAGGGAACTGCTCGACCAGCTTGCAGCCTGGGAAACCGACCTGATCGTACTCGCCGGCTATATGATTAAAATTCCGGCAGAGCTCATTAAAAAATTTGAAAACAGGATTATTAATATTCATCCCTCCCTGCTGCCGAAGTACGGCGGCAAGGGGTTTTACGGGCATAACGTGCACCGGGCCGTCCTTGATAACAATGAAACGGAATCGGGTTGTACGGTTCATATCGTAACCCGGGAGTATGATGAAGGTCCCATTTTAGCTCAGCAAAAAGTGCCGGTGTACGACTCTGACGATCCGTCAACGCTGGCCAAACGGGTGCTGAAGCAGGAACACCTGCTGCTGCCCGATGTTATCGCCAAACTCGCTAACAAACTCAATCAAAAAAACCATTCGTAATAGTGTCACTCCAACCGCTTGCCGAACTGCCTGAACATTCCCTTCCCATCAACCGGGCGCTGCTCTCCGTGTCGGACAAAACGGATATCATTCCGCTGGCCGGGGCACTCCACAAGGCGGGTGTGGAGATCATTTCCACCGGCGGGACGGCCCGGAAAATTCGAGGAGCTGAGATCCCCGTAACAGACGTCAGTGAGATAACAGGTTTTGAAGAATGTCTCGATGGACGGGTTAAAACCCTGCATCCCCTGATTCACGGGGGCCTGCTGGGAAGAACCAGCCACGAGCCGGACGTCAAAGAGATGAAACGGCTGGATATTGATCCCATTGAACTGGTGGTCGTCAACCTCTACCCTTTTCAGCAAGCCATTGCTGACCCTGACTGTACGCCGGCCACAGCCACGGAACATATCGATATTGGCGGTCCGACGATGATCCGTGCGGCAGCCAAGAATTTCGCTCATGTCTGCGTGCTGACCTCACCTGGCCAATACGGTGATTTCAGGAAA
>NZ_JBEPWZ010000182.1:0-5918 GCF_041642155.1 Fodinibius sp. | reverse complement strand
TAAATGCCGGGATCGGTGGTATAGGCAAAGCCCTGCTGGTTGTTCCCGTCTTCCCTGCGGTAGACAATGGTTTCTCCGTCCGGCGAAAACGAAGGCTGCCGGTAGATCCCTTTCCGCGTCGTGATCGTCCGTGGCCGGGCATCGGGATTGTTCACATCCAGCGCCTTGATGGCGCCCAGCGCGGTGTCGCTCCAGGTCACGTAGAGCAGCGTGTGGCCGTCGGGGGAAAACGAAGGCTCAAATTCAAAAGCGTCGCCGCCGGTCAGGCGCTCGGGGCTTCCGTCCGGGAGCTCTTTCTTCCACAGGTAACCCGCTGCATTGAAGACCAGAAGCCGGCCGTCGGGCGAGGTGACCGCGTGGCGGATCGCCCTGGCGGTAAATCGGTCAGGCGCCGGTTCCTGCCGGAAGGTTACGGCTTCGGCGACGTGTTGCTTCACCTCCGCTTCAAAAGGCAGCACTTCGCTCTCCCGGTCGTTCACATCCAGCTTGCGTATTTTGCCTTCCGCCCAGAAGACCAGCTGCTCGCTGTCGGGGGTCCAGTCGAGGTTGGTATAGGGACCAAAAATCGCCCATGCCTCCTGCTGATCTTTGCTGAGCCGGTCGTAGACGGGACGCTCGATACCCGATTCCAGGTCGCGGATATACAGCACGCTCCTGGTACGTACCCGCTTGATGAACGCCATTTTCTCACCGTCCGGCGACAAGGTGGGACTGATGGCGCCCCCGGGTCCCCCGGTAATGCGTTTGGTCTCGCCGGTCTCCCGGTCGTAGCGATTGATGAGGTAAATCTGGCTGTTGGGATCTTTGTTATACTGAAACTGTCCCCCGGGATATACGCTCTGGCTGTAATAGACGTAGCGTCCCCCGGGCGACAGGAACGGCTGTCCCAGGTCCTGCTGTTCGTTGGCTTTCTCGACCAGCCGGATGCCCGATCCGCCGGATCGATGGTACATCCAAAGCTCCCCGGCCCCGAGCGATCGGGTGGACGTGAAGTGCTTGCGGGCCACAAGATATTCCCCGTCCGGGGTCCACACAGCATTATTGAGCAGGCGAAAGTCCTCATCGGTCACCTGATACGCACCGGAACCGTCGGTATTCATTACCCAGATATTGTCGCCGCCGCCCGCGTCGCTGGTAAAGGAGATTCTGCTGCCGTCGGGACTGAATCGCGGCTGGATTTCATACGCCAGGTTATCGCGCAATACCGTTGCTTCGCCGCCGTCTATGGACATGATATAAATATCCCCGAGCAGGTCAAAAACCACCTGTTCGCCGTCGGGACTCACATCCAGGTTCATCCAGGTGCCTTCGGTGGTGGTAAATTCGATCTCCTTGTGAGGCGCCTCGGGATTGTTGACGTCCCATTCTTCCCCTTCGGTATCATTGTCCTGCGCCTGGACGGTGATACACAGCAGCATGAGAAGCAATAGCGAGCACAATTTTTTTATGATTGGATCATTCATGGTTGGATCATAAGTAAGATTGTTGGTAACTTCCGTTTGGCAGGATGCAACCCGGAAACCGGTTGGTCCCCCGACAGTCGTTAGTGGGGCCTGCACGCATTATATCACAGTACATTCGGGATTGGGTGCACCTTATATAAGCCTTACATCTAAAAACAACTGTGCTAAAAGTAAGAAAATAACGATCACCTTGTGGCCATTTTGCAATTTTTTAAGATGACTTTACCACATATTCCCTATTAACAGGTTACAGATTCCGTTTCGGCCCCCACGTAATAAGAAAGATTTATTCGGGGGAAATTCTACTGCTCTTCCACTTGCCTCTGATCTTCACAAATGGTATTCTTTTAATGACAATAGATGGATTATGAATCTTCGTGCTCTTATCATTTACACAAGACACAATATGCGGTATCAGAAACGTATGAAATAAGGGGAAAATGACGCTTTCTTAATTTATGTTGATAAATTTTTTGAGGCCTTTGCAAAACCTATAATTTTAATCAACATCAAAATCAAAACCTGAGCGAATCCCCCCATAAAAGGAACATGCGAGGATTTTGAATTCGCGAAAATGCAGGGGTTGACCAAAAGAACAGTTTGGTAAAGGCTTCTTTTTGATAACGGTGCAGAAACGAGAGGGTATTTACATTTAAAACAAAAGGGAACAATTATGAATACAAAGAAGATCATTTCAGTAATTACATTAGCTGTGTTATGGATGATGGGTGATCAAGGAACGTGGACGCAGGAGGCTCCCGCAGATACCAGCATGAGTTTTTTCATTACAAGTACAGGTCCCGGTAATGGAGCCGATCTCGGTGGCCTAGAAGGCGCGGACCGACACTGCCAGATGCTGGCAGACGAGGCGGGAGCTGGCGTGCGTACCTCAGTACCAGCGGCTCAGGCTCTGACGAATCGGTAAATGCCCGCGACCGCATCGGACAGGGAGCCTGGTATAATGCCGAAGGCGTTCTGGTGGCCCGGGACATAAAGCACCTGCACGGGGATGACAATAACCTCAACAAAGAGACAGCGCTCGATGAAAACGGCGAGATAGTCAACGGCCGGGGCGATGATCCCAATATGCACGATATTCTGACCGGTTCGCAATTGAATGGCACTGCTTTTTCCGGTGATGCAGACAAAACATGCGGTGACTGGACGAGCAGCGGCGAGGGCAGTGCACAGGTTGGCCATCACGATCGTGAAGGCGGCGGCGAGAATCCGACCTCATGGAACTCTGCTCATGGCTCCCGGGGCTGTAGCCAGCAGGATTTGCAAGGCACTGGCGGCAACGGTCTTTTCTACTGCTTTGCCATTGATTGAAGAATAGCAGAAAGATTTTCTGATCCGGTTGTCCCTATACCAACATCCCGTATAACAGGTTGCTGAAACCTGAATTTGAATGCCAGCTGCCGGCAACAGACTGCCAATATATATTAATTACTTAGATCTTTTGCGCAGGAGATCCATTATTATGTCATAATACCTATAGATAAATATTATTATCATGAAATCAGATCCCCCCATTCACGTATCCATTCACCCTGGCAAAACCAAGCAACAGAGCAGGGTCTCAAGATCCATTCATCTTCAACTGATTGCGATGGCCCTTCTTATAGCGGGACTCCTGGCCTGTAATTCCGGCAGCGGACAGGCGCCGTTACAGGTGGGCGATGATGACCTGGGAGGCGTAGTCACCGGGCCCGGAGGACCGGAGGCGGGCGTATGGGTAATTGCGGAGACCTACGATCTCTCCACCCGGTTTGCCAGGATTGTAGTCACCGATGAAGAGGGTCGTTATCTTATCCCCGATCTCCCGGATGCCAATTACAGCGTGTGGGTACGCGGCTACGGATTGGTGGACTCCCCGAAGCAGGAGGCCACGCCCGGCGATAACCTGGACCTGGAAGCGGTGGAAGCTCCCGACGAACAGGCCGCGGCGGAATACTACCCGGCCGGCTATTGGTTTTCCCTGATTGACGTCCCCGGCAAACAGGAATTCCCGGGCACCGGTCCCGACGGCAATGGCCTCTCCCCCAACATCGAAACCCAGGCCGATTACCTGCGAAACATCAAGTCGGGCAATTGCATGGCCTGTCACCAGTTGGGCAGTAAAGGAACGCGGGAGTTTCATGAATCTTTTGATCTCGATGGCTTTGATTCTTCGGAAGACGCCTGGGAGCGCCGCCTGCAGTCGGGACAGGCCGGCGGCAGTATGATCTCAAGCGTCCAGCGGCTGGGCAGTGATGCAACCCTCGAAATGTTCGCAGACTGGACCGACCGTATTGCCGCGGGAGAAGTGCCCCGGCAGCCCCCCCGGCCTGAGGGGATGGAGCGGAATGTCGTCATCACCCAGTGGGACTGGGCAGACCCGAAGGACTACCTGCACGACCTGGTCTCCACCGACCGGCGGGACCCCACCGTCAATGCCAACGGCCGTCTCTATGGCGCCCTGGAGCTCAGCGCCGATTACCTGCCCGTGCTGGACCCTGTAATACACGATACGAGCCGGGTGCCACTGACCGTACGCGACCCGGCAACGAGCCCGGCGGCGGCACAGGCGATGCCGCAGCCCTCCCCGTACTGGGGCGACGAACTGCTGTGGGACAGCAAGGCCAATGTCCACAATCCCATGCTTGACGGGGAGGGACGCGTTTGGGTGACCGCCACCGTGCGTCCCCCAAACAACCCTGACTTCTGCAAAGAAGGATCGGATCATCCCTCGGCTCAACAGTTTCCCGTTGACCGGGCGTACCGGCACCTCGGGGTCTACGATCCGGAGACCAGGGACTATACGCATATCAGTACCTGCTTCAGCACCCATCACCTGATGTTTGCCGAGGATGAGAACAATACGCTGTGGACGAGCGGCGGCGGCGAGGTGGTCGGTTGGCTCGATACCAAAGAGTTCGACGAAACCGGGGATGAGGAAGCCTCGCAGGGGTGGACCCCTCTCATCCTCGACACCAACGGCAACGGCCGGCGGGATGACTATGTGGAACCCGGCGAGCCTGTGGATTCAACCATGGACAAGCGCATCACAAACGGCTTTTATGCGGTCGCCCCGGCGCCGGACGGCTCAGTCTGGGGATCTTCGCTGGGCTACCCCGGGGCGGTCGTCAGGCTGGAACCGGGTGATAATCCCTCTGAGACGGCCCTGGCAGAACTCTATGAGCTGCCTCTCAATGACGAAGATGAGCCCGTCGAAGGTTTTTCTCCCCGCGGCATGGATATCGACCGCAACGGGGTGGCCTGGGTGGCGCTTGCAAGCGGACACATGGCCAGCTTTGACCGGGAGAAGTGCGAGGGACCGCTTAACGGTCCGGAGGCAACGGGACAGCACTGCCGCAAAGGGTGGACCTTCTACAGCGAGCCCCTGCCCCAGGTCAACGGGGTGGACGGTTCCGGCAGCGCGGAATCCAGCTACTACACGTGGGTGGATCAGTTTAACACGCTTGGACTCGGTGAGAACACACCGATCAACACCGGCAATGAATCAGAAGGGCTGTTAGTTCTGAATGACGGGGAGTGGATCGTACTCCGCGTCCCCTACCCGATGGGATTCTATACCAAATGGATGGACGGACGGATTGACGATCCGGATGCGGGCTGGAAGGGACGCGGTATCTGGGCAACTGTCAGCACCCGCGCGCCTTTTCACATGGAAGGCGGCAAGGGCACGACGAGTAAAGTCTATAAATTCCAGCTTCGTCCCGACCCCCTGGCAAAATGACCTGATCTTTCATCAACCCATCGCCAGTTGAAGGTCTGCAATGCTTAAACAACAGTGCAGGCCTTCGTAACGGATAAAAACCTATTTACCCGCAAGTCAAATCAGACTGTAACAGCGGAGCCCGGAAAGCGGGCAGGGCAGATTATTTATCCCAACATTCTATGCCAGTATTTTTATATTCCGCCTCTCATTATCCCAAACTTTAAATTTTATCCATGAAAAAGTGTGCGTTCCTGTCCATGGACAGCCTTGACGGCTATGAATGTTACGATCACCTACTCGTTGAACCCCTGGCCGAGCGGGGATGGTCGGCCGAAGAAATCTCCTGGCGCAACAGACAGGTGGACTGGAACCGCTTCGATGTGGTTCTTATCCGGAGCCCGTGGGATTACCAGCAGGACCCGCAAAAATTTTTTCAGGTGCTCCAGGAAATCAACCGGTCGTCCGCCATTCTGGAAAACAACCTCGAGCTGGTGGAATGGAATATAGATAAAACCTATCTGCGCGATCTTCAGCAGAAAGGCATAGAGATTGTACCCAGCCTGTGGAAGGATCATTTTGACAGGAGAGACTGGGAATCCTTCTTTACCGGGCTATCGGCGGACGAAATCATCATAAAACCCACCATCAGCGCCGGGGCCGAGGATACCTTCCGGCTGAAAAAAACCGAGGGGGACGAGTATGCGGGACAATTGACCGATATTTTTTCCCGACGG
>NZ_JBEPWZ010000181.1:0-5930 GCF_041642155.1 Fodinibius sp. | reverse complement strand
GGTATTTCTTTCGTAAAATGACCGAAATCTTCGGACCAGCTGAAGGGATTCTCCTTTTCCAGGATATCCTTTTCCTGATGTGCTGCGGCACTGCGAATGATATCAACGGCTTCGGGATTATTTATGGTAGCCGCAAAGGGCTCAACCCAGTCATAGTCAATATCCAGCCCGTAGGTACCGGCCAGTCCCTCTGCGATCTCGAGGCACTGGCTTTGCACGGAGGCTAAAAGCTCATCGCTGTAGGTGCGCAAGGTAGCACGTACCGTCGCCCTGCCGGGGGAAGTGCCGTAGGCCTGTTCCCCGAGAACCGCATTGATCACTGTCACTTTCGCAGCCTGATCCAGCGAGCTGTAAAACTGGGGTACGCTCGAAAGCGCCTGGACCAGCTGAGCCATGGCGGTGGCGGGACTTCTGCCCTCTTCGGGGTGACCGGCGTGAGCGGTCTGTCCCTTTAACTTCACTTCGAGTCCGACCGAAGCTGCGGCAAAAGTACCTTCCCGAACGACAATCTGGTGCCTGGTATAACCCGGCAGGTTGTGCAGGGCGAAACAGTAATCGGGATTCACGGCCTGAAAGATGTCATCCCCGAGCACCTGCCGGGCGCCCTGTCCGGTCTCTTCCGCCGGCTGAAAAAGCAGCGTGACTGTACCTGCTGCCGGTCGCTCTTCGGCCAGCAGCCTTGCCACCCCGCAAATGATGCTCATGTGTCCGTCATGCCCGCACTTGTGTCCCACTTCTTCCGACTCCGAGCGGTAATCGCTTTCGATCTCATCCGGAATGGGCAGTGCATCGAGCTCGCACCGGAACAATATATGCGGACCTTCATCTCCTCCCTGGTAAGTAGCCAGGATCCCGTGTCCCCCAACTCCTTCCTGAATTTCATCCGGATGGGTTTCTTTTAAAAAATCATGTATAAGCCGGGCGGTTTCAGATTCCGAGCCGGAAATTTCGGCCCGCCGGTGCAGCTGGTGACGCAGTTCGGTCAGCTCCCGCAAGTGTGGCTGTATGTTAAAAGACATTCAAAGTACGCTCTTTAGTGAAATTAAATATAAAGGTGTTTAATTAGCGTATTTTAGAGCAGAATTGCCAATGTATCAGTTGTCAGTTATCAAAGGCTGCCGATTTTTGAGCTTCATGTCAATAATTGACTTTAAAGCTCCAATCAATTTTAAAGCTCCTCATGATCTATATAACACTCAACATGGTTTTCGCTTCGTCCACTGACAGACCGATTAATACTCATAAATATCGCCCAGCACTTGGCGTGGGTCGGGATAGATCCGGAGTGCCCGGTCACGTTCCTCATCCGCAACAACCCCCGGCATATCGGCTTCCCCGGGATCTTCGAGCGACAGCTGGAAGTGCAGATGCGGGGCCCATCCCCCGTTAACTTCCGCCGTACCCAGGGTTGCGATCTGCTCGCCGCGGCCGACGGCATCGCCCGGCGACCAACTTGCCAGGGAGCGGCGGGACAAGTGCCCGTAAAGGGCAAAAAGTTTTTTATTCAGAGCATATTCGATAACAAGCGTGGGACCATAATTGCCCTTTTCATTATTATCACGCAGGTAAGCGATCGTCCCCCCGTAAAACGAAAATACCGGGGTTCCGGCTTCGGTCCATATATCAATGCCCATGTGGATATTGCGACGATTATCGTACTGCGGGGCCACGTACATGCCCGCTCGCTTCTCATTATACCGGCCGATCCCCCACTCTTTGGTGCTGATAAAATTTGGGTCGTAGTCCCTCGTAAAATCAAAAATATACATTTCATCGGGGTAATCCATTACCCTGGCAAAATCGGGCATAATTGTGTTTCAGAAGTTTATTTATTTCAGTTGGTTATAGCACAGGGTTATACAGAGAAGGCGCAGGGAATGCCTGCATAATCTCTTCAGCCGGCGACTCCTTTTTCGGGTTCCGTTTTTTTAACGCTGAAAGAAATGGAACGCTCACTCTACCATTTTATCAATATAGTCGGAGTTCATAATACCCAGCGCCCCCATATATTTCATGCGAAAACGGATAAAGTCTCCCACTTCGTAACCCGATTTGTTATCCCCGACATCCAGAATAAGCATATCGGAACTGGCGTCTACGATCTTAACATCCTCTTCCACATTGATCAGGTGATCGGGATTGATATCCAGGTATCCAATATCCAGGATGGCGCGGTAGGAAGTTTCCCCGTATTCTTCTTCATCAATATTCGCCGTCCTTCCCTGCGGATCCTTGCCCAGCTCGCCACTTGGTACTTTCGGCTTTTCAGCAATTTCAATAACCTGTGTATACAGCTCCAGCACATCATTATGCATGCCCTCAATCGTTCCGTCCGTAAACAGGTCTTTGCCGAAAAAAAGGGCCTCACCCACCCTGAAATGGTTGATACCGCTGGGCAGCTGGTTCCGCAACAACAGCGGAATCGTGACCGTGGTACCGCCCGATACCAGCGGGATCGTTTTGTTGAACCGCAACTCAATAATCTGCTTGTACAGCGACAGCTGAATCAGCTTGTCCTCATCGGGCATGACCCCGTGCATACAGTTCAGGTTGGTACCGATCCCCAGCACCTCGATATGAGACAGCTGAAACACCTTCTCATAGAAACCGATCAGGTTTTCCCGGATCACGCCTTCCCGCAGATCCCCCATCTCAATCATGATGATAACCTTATGCACCTTGTCCTGCTTTTGCGCCTCTTCGGAGAGCGCGTGCAGGGTTGAAAGCTCGGTATTCAGGCTGGCATCGGCATATTTTACCACCGATTCGATAATATCCCTGGGCGGCGGCTTGATATAGGTCGTCATCGTATCCGGGTCGATCTCCTTGATCTTCCGGAGGTTGCTGATGCGCGAGTCGTGCATCTCGCCGATCCCCAGATCGGCCACCTCTTTCAGATAGGCTTCATGTCCGCATAACAGCTTGGTTGTAATTCCCCACTTGATGTCATTTTTCTTGAACAGCTCATCAAGAAAATGATAATTCGCACGTAACTTGTCGCGATATAGTTTTAAATAGGCCATGCCCTATTTCTTAAGTCGCATTTCTAAATACTTACTGGTAAAGCCGTATTTCTCATACAGGTATTTAGCCGGATTGTCGGGCTCCACATGTAAGGCAATATCACCTTCGGTAGCCTCAATCGATCGCTCCATCAGCTGCTTGCCAATCCCCTGTCCCCGGGCTTCACCGTGAACGGCAATATACACTAATATATGCTCCGGTATGTACCCGCCCATATTGGTGTGGTTAATAATGACGGCTCCCCGGATCTGCTCATCACGGTGGGCCACGATGATAAAACCATCCTGACCTGCTTCATCGCCATAGGCATAACTTATGCAGCTTGATATATGGCGTTTTTCATCTCCATATTCATCGAGATGTTCATACAAAAAATCAGCAATATCTTTACGGGAAAAAACGGTTGGATTTTTTGTATCAGAATATATGATGTCAAATTGCATGATGGTAGATTAGAGTCAAAAGGAAAATGTCATTTCTCTACGTCATAAAGAGTCGTCGCTTTGGTCCGGAAACAGCAGTGATAATGTTACAAACATTATGATCGAAACTGAAATTCCAAATACATTGGCATCCAGTCCGGCGGGAAGTTTTTCTATTCCCAACACTACCTGATTAAAATCAAAAAAGGGGATCTTCTGAACGTTTAAGACAATATCTTCAAGAAGCAATTGCAAAATCAAGGTCGTTCCGCCTCCCAGCATCATGGCTCCTATTGCGCCTGTACTGCTGCTGTTATCCCAGTAGAATGCGCCCACAACCGGGACAAACAGTCCCGATACCATAAAAGCATAGGAATAGAGCATCAGATCCAGTACGTTAGTCATCATACTGGCAACAAGCAAGGCGCCGGCGCCGATGAGGAGAGTCGTGACTTGGGAAAACCGCAGAAACGTGTCGCTGTCATGATCCACCTCCCTGAAATACCCGATAATATCGGAAACCACATTACCGGATGAAGCCATCAGGCAGCTGTCGGCCGTTGAGAGAATAGCGGAAAAATAGGCGCTCATCATAATGCCCATAAATCCCACGGGTAGTACCGTGCGCAATAACATCGGCAGGCCGGTCTCGGGGTCGGTATCGCTGACATTTGCGGCCCCGAGGTAGTCAAACATGCCCTGGGCGGCAGCCACTTTGGCAAAAAGTCCCAACGCCACGCCCATAAACGCCATAACGGGCCATTCGAAAAGTCCCGCCAGAAACCAGGCCTTCTTTGCCGTCTTTTCGTCGTTACAGGCATAGATACGCTGGTAGAGCGTCATCCCCACAAACCAGATGGGAATAATCGTTGCTCCCCAGTATACGACGCGCTGCCAGGTGAGGTTGCTCATCGAAAGCAATTCGGGATCAACCGTCTGCGATATGGCCTCCCACCCGCCGATAGCATTGTACGAGATCGGAATGCCCACAAAGATAAGACCCAGCATCAGGATGGTCCACTGCACGGTATCCGTATAGATAACGGCTTTAAGACCCCCCATGACTGTATAGATTACGGCCACAGATCCCATGATAATGAGCGCTGTTTGCAGATCGAGGTTGGCAAAGGTACCCTGTGCCAGCTTGGCGCCGGCCAGGATCTGGGAGCTGGTAAACCCGGCATATCCTATGGCTGAGATGATCCCGGCCACAAGGGCTACTTCCGGGTTAAAATAGTGCTTGAAAATCTCGGGAAAGGTGAAGGCCTTGTCAAAAACCGGATTGCCTTTAACTTTGGGTATCAATAATACGGCCGCCATCCATGCTCCCACCAGTCCCGTGAAGAGCATCCAGGAACCGGATATCCCCATCACAAAACCGAGTCCCCCCAACCCAATGGAAAACCCGCCGCCGACATCGGTTGCCACGACCGACAGGCCGATATGCAGGCTGCTCATATTTCGTCCGCCCACATAGTAGTCGTCCGCCCCTTTGTTTCTTTGCAGGAAGAAGACTCCGAAGCCTAACATGCCTATCATGTAGCAGACAAAAATCGTCAGGTCAATCCAATGCATATATATAATCCATAGAGAAAGTTGGAGTTCTGCCCAATAAAAAAACCCTCGAGCAATATACTCCAGGGTTCAACATTAATCGACGGCGTAATATATCCTTTACGAGGCGGAATTACCAATTACTACCCTCCAGCCTCTCATTTCCAACCCCTTTCCGTCCCTATCGGGGCAGAGGTTGAGGCGTGAGAATCTGCAGCCCTGAACCTTGACAATACTATTCTTTGCTCAAGGTGTTTATTCAACGGTCTATGCCCGCAATCCGCTGCTTGCTCATCATCTAAAAGCTCATCATCTAAAAGGATGTTGACAAACCAGTCCCGAAGCATCGGGAAATATCAAATCATGAGCAAATTCAAAACCGTTGCAAATAAAGGCCTCTGTGAGGATTCTGAATGTGAATCCGCAAAAATGAAGAGATTGGCTAAAAAGAATGGTTTTTGCATAGCTGGCTCAAATTAAAAAACCCATTAAACTGAAATCAACATTTTAAAAATCCTTCAGAAAGTATATTTTTCTTCTCTTTTTAAGATCCTATCTTGTATGTTCAATAGGATTAACTATAATTAAACCATACATGACTACTACGGAACAAGCCATTTCGCTCGAAGAACAGTTTGGAGCTCACAACTATCACCCCCTGCCGGTGGTGCTTTCCAAAGGTGAAGGAGTACATGTATGGGACCCGGAAGGCAATCGTTATTATGATTTTCTATCGGCATATTCTGCCGTCAACCAGGGACATTGTCACCCGCGGATCATCGACACCCTGAAGAATCAGGCCGAAAAGTTGACCCTGGTTTCCCGCGCATTTTACAGTGATCAGCTGGGAGCGTATGAGAAGTATATGCACGATCTTTTCGGTTATGACAAGCTTTTACCCATGAACACCGGCGCCGAAGGTGTGGAAAC
>NZ_JBEPWZ010000180.1:0-5942 GCF_041642155.1 Fodinibius sp. | reverse complement strand
TGCCATTATAAAAAGTAGATCCGTTGAGGGAAAAATCCGCTATATATTCCCCCATTTCTTCGGGCGATACGGGTGCCTCAATGCCGGGAAATGCCTGCTCCAGCATCTCGGTCTGTACAGCACCGAGGCATAATGCATTGACACTGATTTTTTGTCCCCCAAGTTCGGTCGAGAGACATTCCGTTAAAATACTCAGGGCTCCTTTGGACACGCTGTAGGCCGCCAGCCCGGGAAACTTAGCACTTCCCTGGAACCCGCCCATACTGCTGATGTTAAGGATATGTGCATTTGTATTAAAGTGGGGCAGTAATTGTTTCGTAATGTTTACTGCGCTAATCAGGTTGCCCTCGATCTGAGCACGCCAGTCGTCCAGTGAGAGATCCTCAAACGGCTTGTTTATGAGTGTGCCCGCATTATTGATGAGGATATCCACGCCCTCAAAAGTGGATGAAACAGTGCGAACAAGCTGTTCCACGGCATCCTGGTCGGTCAAGTCCGCGGCAATGTCAGAAATACAAGCGGGGTATTGTTGGTGTAGCTTTTTCAGTGGTCCCGCGGACCGCGCAACAGCCACCACCTGGTGATTCCGGTTTGCGAGCTGCTGACAGACTTCATAGCCGATCCCGCGGCTGGCTCCGGTGACAATAATAACTTTTGACATACAGGACTTTTTGTTGGTGAAAGTAAGAAGACCGCAGGGATCTCACAACGTATAATATGAAGGTTTTGAAAAACCGGGAATTTAAGTCAGTAGCAACTCCTGAGCATATTCAAAACCGAAGCATAATAACCCGGATTAGTCACCAGGAAATTTGGTCGCGAACGAGGCGAAGAAAAAATGGCATGTCCTGTTGAATCCTTTCAGTCGGGAGCAGCGCATCAATAGGATCGATGGTCTTCACAGGGCGCTCCCGTAGAGCGATGCACGATGACTGGCATCTCCGATTGCGGCAATATCGAAGTGATGTACTACCCATTTATTTTTGTTACTAATTCGCCGTTGATTTTATTAACTTTCTGTCTATCGAAAATATATGACTACGCGAATAAGTTAATGATCGACAAGCCACGAGATTATTGCGGTATTTTTGGAATCCAAAATCATCCTGATGCAGCCCTCCTTTCTTATTATGGGCTTCACGCCCTGCAGCACAGGGGACAGGAATCGGCTGGTATAGTAACATCCTATTATGACGAAGAAAAAAAACGATGGGTGATGCCCGCTCATCGCGATTTCGGCTTGGTTTTGAAAGTCTTTGACGACCAGAAGATGTTCAAAAACGAGTTAAAGGGACGCGCGGCCATCGGGCACAACCGGTATTCCACCACCGGTGCTGCCAGGAATCCCGCCAATATACAACCCTTTCGCGTGCATTATCACAAGGGCAATATTGCGATCGGACATAACGGAAACCTCGCCAACGCCCAACAGCTTCGCAATCGTTTTCGTCAAGAGGGGGTGCTCTTTCAGAGTACCTCTGATACCGAGCTGATTCTGCACCTGATCTCCCACAGTCAGAAGGCAACACAGATTGAGCAGGTACTGGATGCGCTCGAGCAGATTGAAGGAGCGTATAGCCTGGTGATGCTTACCGATGACAAACTGATTGCGGTTCGCGACCCCAATGGATTTCGTCCCCTGGCCCTCGGCAAGGTAGACGGCAGTTACTGCGTAGCCAGCGAAACCTGCGCTTTTGACATTATCGACGCTGAGTATATTCGCGATATTGACCCGGGAGAAGTGCTGGTGATTGACCAGGAAGCAGGCAGCGACTCGCAGCCGGATTCCTACCATCTCGAACCGGAATACGGGACCGACACCAGCCAGTGCATTTTTGAATACGTCTATTTTTCACGTCCCGACAGCAAGATTTTTGGCGAGAATGTGGATAAAGTGCGCCGGAACCTTGGGAAACACCTGGCTAAAGAGCACCCGATCAATGAAGTCATCCGAAAAGATACCGGCGACACCAAGCCCATTGTTATTTCGGTACCCGACTCAAGCAATACAGCGGCATTGGGATATGTGCATGAAAACCAAAAACTGGGCTACGAATGCAAGTTTGAGATTGGCTTGATTCGCAATCACTACGTAGGCAGAACGTTTATTTCACCCGGACAAAAATCGCGGGAGCAGAAAGTGCGGACGAAGTTTAATACCGTCAAAGGCGTGATTGAAGGACGTTCGGTCATTATTGTCGATGATTCCATTGTCCGGGGAACCACCTCGCGGTACCTGGTAAACATGATCCGCCAGGCCAACCCCGCTGAAGTACACTTTCTGGTGAGTTCGCCGCCGGTGATCGGTCCCTGTTATTACGGGTTGGATTTCCCCGACCCCAAGGAGTTGATCGCCAATCGCTATGGTCGCGATATTCATGCGATGGCAAAAGAGATTGGTGTCGACAGTCTTCGCTATTTATCCGCGGAGGGGCTGGTCGAGGCAGTCAGGGAATCGAATCCTTCGTCCGGCGGTTACTGCACCGCCTGCTTTACGGAAGATTATCCGGTGCCGGTCAATTTCGGGATTGGGAAAGAAGAAAATGAGATTGTTTGATGGAGTTTAAAAAAGCCCATTTCGTAACCGGCGCTCCTTCCCTGGATGTATGTCCCGAGGCCTACTACCCCGAAATTTGTCTCGCCGGACGCTCCAATGTGGGAAAATCGTCGCTCATAAATGCACTGGTCAATCACAAGGGGCTGGCCCGGACCAGTAACACGCCGGGGAAGACGCAGCAGATGAACTACTACCTGGTAGATGACAAGGCCTACCTGGTGGACCTGCCCGGCTTCGGTTATGCCAAAGTATCCAAAAAGGAGCGGGAGCGGTGGGGAAGGGATATCCGCGAATACCTGTTGGAACGGACTACGCTGCGGCTGGTGATCCACCTGGTGGATATCCGACACAAGCCCAGCAAACTGGACGAAGAGTTTTTTTACTGGCTCGGTGTCAATCGTCTCCCGTTCATCGTGGTATTAAGCAAAGGCGATAAGATTTCCCGCAATAAGCGCCAGCAGTCCAAAGCACGGGTAAAGCGCATTTTGGATGAAATGAATATAGAAGTGCCTATTGTTATAAGTTCCGTAAAAGATAATATTGGTATCAGCGACGTCAAAGATTTGATATCCGAATTTGCATCATAATAAATATAAAACTTAACGTTAAACGTAAAATCGATCTCCATGTCATTTAGTATTCTTATCCTGGATAATGTTGACCCGCTCGCTGAAAAAGTGTTTGAAGAGCGCGGTATTAAGGTAACACGTAATCACAACCTGAGCGGAGAAGAGCTGCATCGTGAAATAAAAAGCTACGACGGTATCGTCGTTCGCAGCTCAACGACCGTCAGTCCTGAGGTTCTCCAATCGGCCGACAAGCTGAAAGTAGTGGGACGGGCCGGCGTAGGCGTGGATAATATTGATATCGAAGCTGCCACCGCCCGCGGCGTATTGGTGATGAACACCCCCGACGGCAACACGATCTCTACCGCGGAGCATACCTGCGGAATGATTTTAGCCATTGCCCGGAATATCCCCCAGTCGGTACAGAAAGTGAAAAGCGGCGGATGGGATCGAAAAAAGTATATGGGTACGGAAGTTCATAATAAGACCCTCGGCATTATCGGATTGGGAAAAATAGGGGGCGAAGTGGCCAAACGGATGAAGAAGTTCGGCATGAATATAAAAGCATACGATCCGTTCGCCTCCGTAGAAAAAGCGGACAGTCTCAATGTAGAATTGCTGGAACTGGACGAACTGCTGGGGGTTGCCGATTTTCTGACTGTGCATACGCCGCTCACCGAAAAGACCAAAGGGCTGGTCTCCATGGATAATGCTGACAAGCTTAAGAAAGGAGTATTTTTGATCAACTGCGCCCGCGGTGGTATTTATAAAGAGGAAGATTTGCCTCAGCTGATTGATGAAGGATATGTGGCCGGTGTCGCCGTGGATGCCTATTCCACGGAACCGCCCACCGCCGAGCTATATGAAATCCTGGAGCACCCTCACATTATCTGCACCCCGCACCTGGGAGCTTCCACCGAAGAGGCCCAGGAAAAAGTAGCCGAGCAGATTGCACATCAGATGATCGACGCTCTCGAGCAAAAAAGCTTCAAGGGAAGCCTGAACGGCAAGTCCATTTCCCTGACAACCAACAAGGAAGTACAGCCCTATCTGGAGCTGGCAGAAAAACTGGGAAGCGTGGCTATCCAGCTGGCCCCCGAGCATGCCAACGAGTTTTCGTTCGAATACAGCGGTACCTGCGCCCAATTTTCTGACGTGCTTACCGATTCAATCCTGAAAGGGATCCTCTCGCACCACGTAAGCGAGGCCGTGAACCTGATTAACGCCCGTCACTATGCCGAAGAGCGGGGCATGAAAATCAAAGAAACCAAGGCCGGCGAGACCAAGACGTTTAACGACCTGATCACCATCCGGCTGGGCGAGGGAGCTGAGTACCAGAATATTTCGGCTACCGTCTTCGGAGAAGATGATTACCGTATCGTAGAGATTGACGGCTATGGCATTGAGCTTCGCCTGGAGGGGGATATCGTGATGTACCAGAATGTGGATAAGCCGGGGATGCTGGCCGGCGTCAGCAGCACCATGGCCGAGCAGGGCATCAACATCGGTTCCCTGAGCCTCGGAAGAACCGGTAAAGGTTCCAATGCCATCACGGCGATTTCGGTGGATAAACCGCTGAATGAAAAAGAGCTCGAGCCGATCATTAATATTGACGGCGTCAACGCATTGAAGTACATCAGCCTGACGAACGGCCAATAAAAGGAAATAATCAGAAATTCAGTTTCCGTGGGCAGGAATCAAGGAGTTCGTGGCTTCATATAAATAAAATAACGTTCAATATGACTATTGACTCCCGGCCACTCCAAGCTATATATATGTTATGAAACATCTCGACCATATCGGCATAGCGGTGGCGGATCTCGAGGAGGCGATCGAGACCTACGAAAGGCTGCTTGACGCGGAGTGCTACAAGCGTGAGACGGTCGAACAACAGCAGGTGGAAACCGCCTTTTTCCGGACCGGGACATCCAAGGTGGAGCTTCTGGGAGCCACCGGGTCCGATTCGGTGATTGCCGGGTATATTGCCAACAAAGGCGAAGGCATGCACCACGTGGCTTTTGAAGTGGAGGATATCCGCGGGGAGATGGAGCGGCTGCGCGGGGAGGGCTTTACCGTGCTCTCCGAAGAGCCCAGCCGCGGGGCCGACAATAAACTGGTCGCCTTTGTACATCCAAAAGACAATCACGGCGTACTGGTGGAGCTGTGTCAAACAATCGCAAAATAGGTTGAGTTTTGCGGCGAATGATGATATCTTTGGTCTCACTAATTCAGAACTCTATCAGGTCCAGAGTGCCGAAGTCTCCGAACTTTAGCGACGGGGTATTTCGTAGAGTTCCAATTTAGTGATTGACATATTTCGGGACGTGGCGCAGTCCGGTAGCGCACACGACTGGGGGTCGTGGGGTCGCAGGTTCAAATCCTGTCGTCCCGACTTATATAAGGCCTTCTGATAGCTTTGACAGCTGTCAGGGGGCTTTTTTGTTTTATCTACGAAGTTACCTGCGGTAACAAAACTGAGCGTTGATATTCCGAAGCAGTGCTTCGGGGTTCAAATCCTGTCGTCCCGACCACGTAGAAGCCCTGTGATAGCTTTTAAAAGCTGTTACAGGGCTTTTTGTTTTTATCGAAGAATCTTGCGAAAAGCTATAAACCTTAGTACTGATGTTCTGAAGCCGTGTACCCGGAATTTCTCCTTCATTCCATAATCCAATGATAGGCATATTAAATGGTATCTCAATTGTTGGGCCAAAGCTACCTGACCAAGTATGGGGAAATCTACAATTATCGACAAATTTGGTTCAAATCTTATTGTCTTACTATTAACAGATTTTGCAAGGCCCCAAACAGTTATTATTGGT
>NZ_JBEPWZ010000179.1:0-6006 GCF_041642155.1 Fodinibius sp. | reverse complement strand
CGTTATCCCCCTGGTACAGATTCGACACCGTAATGGGCTGCCCGTCCGTGCATAAATAATCCTCGACCATGCTTTTGGTTACCCCCCCGGTATAACTGAAATAGGACTGCACGTGGTTGGTAAATACGCCCAGCTGGTATTTTCGCCAGTACATGACCTCCGGGTTTCCGCTGAGATCGAGCACCCGGTGGTAGGCATTATAATCATTTTCAGGATCCCCCGTATTATACAGCGAATAGGGTCCGTCATCCATCACTTCTTTTGCTGCAGCGGCAGCTTCCTGGAGCCACATATCGGCATTGGATCCCCCGTGATATTTTTGCCAGGTTCCCTCGAACAGGGCCACCCGTGATTTTACCAGCAAGGCAGCCCACCGGTTCAGCCTGCCGGGGGCATTGCCGTCTCCCCAGTCGTCCGGGAGATGCTCCGCGGAAAAGTTCAGATCCTCAAGCACGTTATTCATCACCTCCTCCCGGGGAGTACGCGAAGCATATAATTCTTCCGAATCAATATTCAACGGTTGATCCACCCAGGGGACATCCCCGAACTTTTGTACTTTTTCGGCATAAAACCATCCCCGGAACAGCCGGGCTTCGGCGGCGTATTGATCTATTACCTCCTGGGCGATGTCTGCATTGCCGTAATTTTCAAGTCCCACATTGATGGACCGGATGAAATCCCAGCCTTTATAGCCGAACCACTCCGGACCAGAAGGCACATTATGTTTGCCGGCCCGGACCTGTTGAAAACGACTGTGCCGCTCATGCACTGGAGCCATATTATCTGCGAATTCATCCTGGAACCAGATACTGAATTGATGGCTTCCGAATCCGTTGTGATGCCCCTGCAAAATAGGGATGTCATTATCATCTCTCGCCCGGTCATACAGGCTGTTATTATATACCCTCAAATCGTTTTCCGTATTCCAGTAAGTTTCGCTGCTGACTTCATCCAACGGCGTTCTGGTAAGAAAATCGTCATTGCAACCATTGACAAGAAAGATCGCGACAAAAAGTACACTGAATGTTATTCTATAAGTTTTCATATCAAGTCTTTTTTAAATTATAACGAGATTTGTGCGCCGAGGGTGAAGATACGCTGCATGGGGTATTCAATAGCCCCGTTTCCACCATAACCGCCGATGCCTCCCTGCAGCGTCTCGGGATCCAGGGGGTCGCGTATCGGAGAATACTCCCACAGGTTCATCCCGGTAAAAAAGATTTGAGCGTTGGCTATCCCGAGCCTTTCCATGAGGTCATAGGGCAGCGTGTAACTCAGCCGTATGTTCTTCAGCCTGATGTACCCGGCATTTTGCAGGTAGCGGGACTGCACCTGCACATTCTTCTTGTCGTTGGTTGAAATATGGGGAGCGGGGAAATAGGCGTCCCGGTTATCTTCACTCCATGTGTCGGTGATAAAATATTCTTCCACATGACCGGCATTAAACGGAAAGAACCAGGTCCAGTTACCGGACGAGGGCCAGTAGTCTTTTTTCATGACGCCCTGGAAGAAGGTTACCAGCCTGAAATTTTTATACCTGATACCCGTGTTGATCCCAAAACTTCCCCTTGGGGTACTATTCCCAATCACTTTGCGGTCACCGGGATCGTCCAAAGTGTTACTGCCCGGACTGATCTGCCCGTCCCCGTTTAAATCGGCATATTGTATGTCTCCGGGCCGCCAGTTAGCTCCAATATTGAATTGATCGGGGGCACTCTCCACCTCCGATTCGTCCTGGAAAATACCGACGGTTTCATAGCCCCATATTTCCCCGATTTTTTGTCCCACATAATATTCCGAAAGCGCACCCGACGGATTTTCATATTTTGTGATCTCTGAGGTCCAGTCGGACAGGGCCAGGGTAATATCGTAATTAAAATCAGGGCTGACTGCATTGCGCCAGGTCAATTCCAATTCCCAGCCGGAGGTCTTTAAATCGGCGGCATTGGATTGCGGGGCATCGGTACCCAGGATACTCGGGTATTCCACATCCATCAGCATGTCTTTCGTCTCCCGGGTATACAGGTCAAATGAAGCTTCGAGCCGCTCGTCAAACATGGTGAAATCCAGACCGATATTTTGAGAAACGACCGTCTCCCAGGTCAGCGTGGGGCTCACCAGTCCCGGGGCGGATACGTAAGGGATCTGTCCGTCAGACATGATATAGGGAGACTGACCGATACCCATGGTAGGGATATAGGGGTAATAGTTACTTCCTAACGACTGGTTCCCCAGCTCACCGTAGGAAGCCCGTATTTTCAGGTTGTCCATAACGTCTTCGGTGCCGGACATAAAACCCTCATTTGAAATCCTCCAGCCTACTGACACCGAAGGAAAGAAGCCAAACCGGTCGTCTTCAGGAAACCGCGAGGTACCGTCATAGCGGCCGTTGCTCTCAATGAGGTATTTCTCCTTATAGTTATAATTCAGCCGGTAAAAAGCCCCTCTCAGCGCAACATGCGAACTGCTACCGAAGGTCTGCTGGGTACCCACCGTGGCATTCACATCCGTAATCGCGGGAGTTATGAGAGAGCGGGCCTGGGAACCGACGTACTTGTTCTGGGTCCATTCCTGGTTGAATCCCACCATGGCCGTTACATTATGATTCGAAAATTGGTCCATGTTGTACTCTGCATATACGTTAAATACATACCCCTTATTGGAATCGCCATCTTCCCGAATCCAGTCGTCACCGCTGAACCCGTTGCTTACGGGGTTCGGATCCGTAAGGTCCGTAGAGACAATATCAATTTTGCTTGCCACGTCCCGATAATCGCGATTGTAAATATTATAGGAGAAATCAGATCGGATAGTCAGGTTTTCCAGCGGTGTCAGGGTAACGCCCTGGGTAAGCCAGGTATCGTGGTTGGTATACGTCGTACGTCCCCCGTTCAGCAGGTACGGGAAGAAGTTGGTGCCCCCGAAATACATGCCGACGTATTGCTCATACTGCTCGCGGTCGCCGGGTTCCAGGTAGTGATCCAGGTCCGGGAACTGTACAGGCATTATGGGATTTACCCTGGCCAGGGTATTGATATTCACATCCCAGTTGTAAAAATGGGGCTTGTCGCTAAGTTCGGAATTGTATTGCACCTTTTCTTCCAGCCGCAGCCAATCCGTCACATCGAAATCAGCCTGCACCAGTATGTTATAGCGTTTGAAATTTTCATTATTCCCGGGTTTCAGGTAGCCGTCTTTGTTCAGGTGGCCCAGTGAGACGTAATAGGTCGAATTCTCGGATCCTCCCGAAATGCTCAAATCGTGCTGCTGGGTCGGTGCAAAGTCAGTCATCATCCGGTTGTGATAATCATTGAAACCGTAGAACCGGAGTTCCCCGTCAACCACGTCCCAGGCATTCTCTTTCGAGGGATTCTCCACCCACTGCCTGGTCCCTTCCACATAGGCTTCATCGTAACTTGGCACCCCGCTCGTCCGGATATTCGCTCTGTTGCGGGCCTGAACAAAATCATGGGGATTGGTAACCGGATTCATATTGAATATCGGTTTCGCCATCGACCACTGGGTATTCAGCGAGACATTCACCTTACCCGTATTCTGCCCGCTTTTCGTTTCCACCAGCACAACCCCGAAAGCGGCCCTGGCCCCGTAGACAGCGGAAGCGGCGGCGTCCTTCAGCACGCTTATACTCTCGATGTCATTGGGATTGATCCGGTTGATATCCATGGGCACGCCGTCCACCAGAATCAGCGGGGACCCGCCATTAATGGATTCAAATCCCCGGATATTAAAGCTCGGGCTCTCAGCGGGATCCCCATTGGGAACCGTTACATTCAGGTTGGGAATAACGCCCTGGAGTCCCTCTCCCGTGTTGGCAATGGAACGGCTTTCCAGTCTCTCGCTGGTAACGTTTGATACCGAGCCCGTAAGATTCACCTTCTCCTGGGTTCCATAACCCACAACCACCATCTCTTCACCCATTATGGCTTCGGAAACCAGTTCGATATCGACTTCACTGCGCCCGTTAATGGGTACTTCCTGGGTCTGATACCCTACGAAAGAGACCATTAACGTATCCTGCAGGGAGGACACCTCAAGACTGAAATTACCCTCCGCATTGGTGGAAGTTCCCGTACTCGTACCTTTTATGATGACATTCACGCCGGGCAGTGTCTCACCCGAATTGGCATCTGTAACGGTCCCGCCGATCTCCTGGGCCTGTACCGACACAGCAGTACCTAAAAAAAGAGTGAGCAGAAAACTTACGAATAGCGTTAACGATTGAATTGATTTTCCCATACAACCATCCTCTATATTTTAAAGCTATTGGTTATTTTAATCAACGACCATCTCGTGCTTAACCGATTAAGCATAGCAGTAATAAAAACAAGGCGGGTAAAGGTATTTAAAACACGACTTGGAAAGCTTCCATGTATCCCTTTTACTTTGGAAAGCTTGTATCCCTTTTACTTCTGAGTAACCCTTCTAATTTACTGCAATATCCCTGTTGTTTATCGTATCTATTTCAGTCTAAAAAAGATCTATTTTATTAGCAAATTATTTTTTAAGAAAGTAAATAAAGTTGTATGCGTTTCTAAATACTACGCTGCCAGGTTTTATAAAACAAAGCAATTAGAGGCCCGGAGGTCACCCTGATCCGGGGAAGTCCCCCTGGCCCCCCGCTATCCATCAGCCATTCCTGTGCCTTGATGCTGGTTATCAGCCAGTGTTGATTAAGCATATCACTGAACCCATGGTGATGCCGCCGCCCGTGCTTCTTCGCTGCCATTCCGGAGACCCGCTACCAGCCCGGAGAAATTGAAAATCCTACGTAGCCGGGTTGGTCGGGCCGCTGAAAAGGGATAGCGTAATACAGTTCGGCTACAATATAACCCAGTATGTTCACCCGGGCACTCAGACCCGTACTGAATACCGGGACCCGTTCGCCGGTCTCCCCGGAGCTCCATTTCAGATCCCGGAAGCTGAACGGATGATCCTGGTTCCAGGCGTAGCCAGCATCAAAAAACGGCGCAATAGTGGTAGGGACGGTACGCGAGCGGAACAGCGCCAGCTCTTCAGCACCCAACAGCGGTATTCTGAACTCCATGTTTGCTACCGCTATTCGGCTGCCATACAGCCGTTCTATGACGGCACACCCCTCCTGCCGGCTTTGCCCGCACTCTTCCGGACTGAAGGATCCGTAGTTATAGCCACGGATGAGCGTCTTATAGCCGACAAAATTAGGGGACAGCTCCTCTTCGGCTTTCGTCCCCTGCAGGTAGCGGCCGGTATGAAGTCCCCGGACGGCAAAAGTAAAGGGACGCATATAAAAATAGCGGCGATAATCGGCGAGTGCGTTCAGGAAGCTGAACGAGCCGGTGGTCGGCGTGAGCTCCAGCCGAAGCCGGTGTCCGCGTACGGGTCCGGTAAAAGCACTGATCGAATTATCCTCCACATAGGCCGTAGAAGCACTATAGAGATTCAGGGGGGACGGGGTGTCCAGGCTTTCCTTCGTCCGGTCGATCGGCTGACCCAGTTGATTATAGAATGTTCTCCGCAGTTCAAGGTCGTACCAGATATGGGACCACCCGGTGGAAAACTCCATCCGCTGCGTGCTGGAAAACGGGTACATTCCCAGCAATGAAATACGATCCTGGAAGGTTCTCCGGTTGAGTCGCTCCACGACCGGCAGGACCGCTTCCTCCCCGTCGACCGACAGGGTATCCTCCGTAACGCCCGCTGCAGTGGTCCGGTATGGCATGTGACTGACAGAGGCCCCGTAAATAAAGCGGTGATCCTGATTCAGATAAGCCACCTGTCCCCCGATATCCTTCAGTCTCCCCTGTGCCCTGATGCTGGTTATCAGCCGGTGCTGGTTAAGCATATCACTGAACCGCATGGTAATGCCGCCGGCCGCACCCGCCCCCAACTGGTTTGAAACACCGAGTCCCCCGCTGGCGCCGATATAGTCGAGGCTCAGTTTGGGCGTGTAATCACGGAGACCGAAGGAATCGGGATCCGGCAGATCCATATACGGCTCCCTGAAAT
>NZ_JBEPWZ010000178.1:0-6037 GCF_041642155.1 Fodinibius sp. | reverse complement strand
CCAGCAAAATAAAATTTACTGCGGATTCAAACCCGCTAATTTGTTCATTATAGACAAATGGTTTAGAAGAAATTACGGAAGGTTGATACGCAGCATTTTTGCCTGAATGAACCTCTGGTATCAACAAAACATCTTCGTATGAATCCCGGTATCCGATATTTTTTTCAAAAACTGTTTTAGCATCCTGATCAATTGATTTCAACTTATCGTCATAAGTTATAATCGAATTCACGTTTTTTGCCAGCTGATCAGAGATATGCGTTTGCACACCATTGGGAGGTAAAATCTGTTTATTAACAACCTGGTTATTTTGTAATGATATAACACCGATATCCTGGTTGGGATTTTCAAGCAATCGCCCTTCATTCAATAGCAAAGTATCCTGGGCGTGAGTACTATTGGTCACACCCAAAAAGACTATTAAAATGCAAACATTTTTCAGAAATGAATGAAGTGCAAATACTGATTGTAAACTTTGTTTTGTTGGTATATACAGATCTACTGTATTTCCTTTCATGGTTGACTCCCCCCTGTCTCTTTTAAAGCCTGTCAAACCTTTGAACATATGGATATTCTCAATTTTATACTACCGTTCTACTTTGATCTACGAAACCATAGCAGAGTTTTTTTTAAAAGCCTTACGGGCCAGGATTACAGTTGTGGTTTTGGTTACTGGAAATATTACAAATTCCTTATTGCGTTCTTCAAAGAGTTCAATAATCAGATAAATAGATTATATGGCAAAGGATGATTAAACCGGGCATAGTTGCAGACATCAACATGTTGTTTACCCATGTAATTAGGGATTTGCAGGCGTATGGATCCAACCTTCGAGAAAATTTTCTCCCATCCGATTTCGTTGCCCGAACAGTTGAGGCGTTTGGGTCACGCCGGGCCTTGAGGGATTGATTATGGTACTTATTTTATCAGCTACATTAGATTGCAGCTGGGTCACAAAATCGTGATAACTGATCTGCATATTGCTCTGGTTGACCGAATCCAGGATGGCCTGTGTAAACAACCCATGCCCGATACGGCTGCTTTCCCATGAAAGCTCATTATAGTGGCATGCCGATAATAGCGTTGACTTGGTAGCGGGAATCAATGTCTTGTTGGGATCTGGATCCAGATCAATGGTCCCATTTTCCTCCCGAACATTGGAAACATTATTAGACAACTGGTCGATGTTTTCAGCACAGATTCCACATGGAATAAGAGTAGTCAAAAAGTTTACAATTGTTTCTATAAGATCGCTTGCAAATTCCGGTGTCCGGCATTTCAAGGCGGTATCAGCCACATGTAATCCCCCCGAATTACAGGCGTCGGTAATAATGGTGAAATTGACTGCATCGGGATACAGATCCTCCGAGATACTCAAGAGATCCCTATCGGTAATCCATGCTCCGGAAGCCGGTACCAGAGCCTCATAATACTGGTCGCAATCAGCCTTGGAAAGATCTGCACGCAGGCGGGAGCCGTGGCCGGAAAAGTAGAAACAGACGGTATCGCCGGCCTCGGATATTCGAATTAAATGCCGCAAGGTAGAGAGAATATTATCTCTGCTGGCTTTAAGATCTTCCAAATGATAAATCTGGGAAAACCCAAAGCTATCATTCAATAAATGATATATACTTCTTGCATCGTCCACACAGGCATTTAAATTGGTTCCCCCACTGGGATCCAGGATTGAATAATTGTTGATTCCAACGGTTAATGCTCTTTTAGTCATGGCGTTAAATTTTTGAGTTTATAAATACTAAATAGAGGTCGTCCAGCCTTCCAGGAAAGGATGATCCATGCGTCCTTGCTGGCCACGGAGCGTAGGATTCTGGTTGCCATTTGAAAAGCTCGTTACACGTGTTACCAATTCGTCAATCAGCTCATTATAGCTGATACGAAAGTTGCTGCTGTTAACAAGATCTATCAAAGCTTTGGTCAGGTATCCATGCCCGCGGGCGGGATCCTCACGTGCTACTTCGTAATATTTACAAGCTGCGATGAGTGTGGCCTGAGCTGAATCTACAAAGGTCTTGTTCGGATCTTCTTCAAGATCTATTAACACCTGATTGTCGTCGATTTGCGGATTACTGACATTCGGAAACAACTCATTCGTATCATCCGGCAAACACATACCAAAGGGCCACATTTCGCGAATACTTTCGAGGAGATTGGCTGTATTTTCATCAAAAGGTACAGATCTGGGTATGGACTCTTCCGCGGTATCTGAGGGGTGCATACCGCCCGAATGGCAGGAATCAATAAAACAGGTAAAATTAATTTCATTGGGATCAAACCCGGCCTGATGGGCTGCCTGATGTAGTCTGAAGTCATAAATCCAGTCGCCCTGATAGGGAATAATCGACTGGTAGAACCGCGTATTATCCTCCGCTGTGTTAGCAGGCAGCAATCCCCCATGACCGGAAAAAGTAAAGCAAACCGTATCTCCGGCCGTAGCATTGGAAAACATATAGGTCAATGCACTTAACATGTTCCGGCGGGTTGCCCGGTCGTCTTTCAGCAGTATTACATTTTCACGGGGGAATCCAAAGGCCTCGATAAGCAGATGGTACATACTATCGGCGTCTGCCACGCAGAAGTTTAAGGTTGGCCAACTTAATCCGACTTGTTGACTATGCTGGCTCTGGATTGTATAGTCATTTATTCCGACAACAAGAGCATGTTTTGCCATAATTTTTTTGTTTTTTTAAGAAAGATCAATACCTATTAGTGTTTCGTTAGTTTCTATCATTTCATTCCTTGTCAATGTGTTGTCTTTGCTGACAACGGTAGTCTGATAGCGGTAGGTTCCTTTGGTATCATCGACAATATGAAGCTCGAATGGAACCGGATCCGATACTGACTCTTCCAGTTTCAGACGCTCCCGCACCTGCCGATCATTTTCCGGATCATCGTACTCAATATCTATGAATACCATTTTTATAGAGTCGGGTTGGAAGAGCGGGATAAATTCAATATTAATGACTTTGAATGGATTGGGAATCGAAATACGGGTAGTTTCAGTTGTAATCGGCTCCGTTTCACGTACGTTTCCATCCTTCATTTGATATTTGATGAAGTAGGCAAAGGATTTATTATCGACATCTGAAGAACGAATCTTCCAGTTCTGATCACCGGCTGCACTCTCGGAGAAAAACAGGGTATCCTTCTGATTCCAGCCGTCTGCCGATTCATAGCTGAGGTGAAGCTCCACATCAGATACCTGCGTCCAGTCTACTTCTGTTGCAGAAGCGACAATTTCAAGGAAAGCCAGTGAATCGAAGGGATGCAGCATCAGGGTTCGATCTTCCGTCATTTCTTTTTCAAATTCATAGCTTATGCTGTCACCCTTCCAGTCAGAATCCGGATCAAAATGGTACTGCACGGAATAACTGTATTGGTTAACCCCGGGAATGGTTTTTACCAACCAGTCCATTTTCTCCGGGCTGTCCTGATCGATGACAAAATCCTTGTGTTTTTTGTCCTGTTCCCCTTCCCTACCGTATTTCAACTGCACATGGGCCGAAGAGAGCCCAATCCGGTCTTTGTCAAAAGGTGTTTCCACGGAAACCCGGAATTCCCTAAAGAATGGATCGTCGCCGTCCACCTCGAAAAAATGTCCCTCCTTGGCCAGATCTTCGGTCAACAAGCCGAAAAATCCCTGCGGAGCATAGGTTCGCTGTACGGCCTCCGACCGGGTGAATTTGAAGGTGAGGGTCTTTTCTTCAATTTGTTTAATAAATTTTAGCTTGAAAGACACCAGCGCTGAGTCAACAGATATATTCGCTGAATTGGGGATGGAATTCTGACGCACCCCGGCGCTCTGTGCAGACGTCGAGGGAGTCTGCTGCGGAGGCATTTCTGTTGCCGCCGTTGCTGCATTCTCCTCATTTTCTGACGTGACCGGCGGGTTTTGAATGACCCCCGCGGGCTCGGGGGCCCCTGAGTTTTCATCCGGTCGAGGGGGCTGGGACGAACCGTCTTGTTCCTGTTCCGAAGAATCATCTTCGGAAGGTTCCTCCGGGACAGGAGGGGGCTGGGGCGGTTCAGGTCTCAAAGCCTCAGCACGTGTTTGAACCGCATCCAGATTTTCAGCCTCGGCCATTCCACCGGCAAACTGTCCCGGGGTTAAGGTGGGTTGGAACCACTGGTTCAGAAGCTTTTCTTTAAAGAAGTTTAAAGCCCAGTCTTCTTTATTGGCACGGTCATCTTCGGTGGAATAATTAATAACATTGATCTCTATCACGCCATCTTCTACCAGTTTTTCAAAACCCGCATCTATCCCGGCTCGCACATAATAGACCTGCCCCTCAAGCCCCGCACTAAAATGGTCGTACACCCGTTTCAGATTGGCCTTAATTTCTACTTCGAGGGCCGGGCGAAGGCCGGAATATTTCAGGCTGTACACGGCCCCAATCGGGGTTCCCTTATCCTGAAATACATTTTCAAGGATTGTGGCTCCTTCCTGGCTAAGCGAAAGACTGAACGCAGCATTATTGTTGCCATGTAGAGAGGGCTTGGTTGCTCCAAGGATATTTTCGACGGCGTGAAATGTTCCTTCTGTGGAAACCTCGGCTGTGGTTCCGGCGCTGCCTTGCAGATCAAGTGCAATACATTCTACCGTTCCATCGTCGAAAGGGACGGCGGACAGTTTGGGCTGGCCTTCCGCCATCGAGGAAATCCTTGACATGATTTTTCTCTCGATATCCGGGTCCAGTTTTAAGTTTACCTCAACCATCAAAAAACCTTGTCCTTCAATGGTATCGCCGGAGACATCCCCATATTTGATAAAGGTAAACGAAGCGCGGTTGTCGTTAGCCCGGCGCGCGAGCTGCACAGGGCCGGGAAGATACCAGAACTGATCGGGATCCGCATGATCCGAGAATACCGTTACGCCATCTATTGTGATTGTTTTGCTCCCTATTTCTAACATTGTTGGATGTTTTAATTTAATTAGTTTCCTGTGAGTATAAGCTCGGCTTTGTTTGATGTTGTCCACCCTTTGGACCTTTTGAGTCCGTTTTCGTGATGCGTCGTGAGCTGATATTCAAACGCTGAGCGGTTGCGGTCAGCATAATCGTACTCAAAATAACGGATGCGGTCTTCTGCGGAATCAAAACTGAAAGCACTGCTGAAGGAAAGGCCTGCCTCACTGTCTTCAAATTTTAACTGAAGCTTTGCCTCCCGAATTTTTTTTGTCTCAAATGGAATGCCTGCAGGATCAATGGCGACGATTTTATGGCCCCGCATCTGCGGTGTAAGAATGATGCGGTCCTGAAGAGTCTGACACGGGGGCACTTCCAGAATACGCCCATCGGCAAAAATCATCGTGACCTTATATTGCATAATACGGTGTTCAGGATTTTTAAACCGACGCAATACTATTTCTTTAGGAGCATCGTCAGCTTCGCTGAAGCTAACTGTGTGCTCTTCCCTGATGTCATTTTCTTCATCCTCGTATTTTATATCTATAAAGATATTTTTCACTTCTGTCCAATCCACAGCCGGTACGAAGGTTAATCTTCGTTTTTTGGGGAAAGGGTCACGTATGGTTATCCGCTCTTGATCCGTTTCGGTCCATGGTATTTCGATATCCCGGTGATCTGCGGCCCGGTAGATAAGCTTATAGCTAAATGTATTTTTAGCTGGGTCCAGTGTAAATAGGTTCCATACTTTTTCTTTGTTATCTTCATTCAATGCAAAGGTATCATCTATCGTGATTTCATTCCCGGGATCGTGGTACCGGGTATATACTTCTACATTCGGGTAGGTCTCCCAGGGGAAATCAAGTGCCACAATCGCTATGGGGATCGATCCATAAAGCTCATGGGGACGCACTTCATAGTTTTCCACATCGATGACCTCGGTTGGCGATGTAAGCTGGTCAGGCCGTTCCATATTATCTACGTCCCCGAAATGGACCTCGTAGGAAATGGAAACGGGCCTCAGCATCTCACCGTCCCGGATTTCACTCAGCCACTCAATCGTATCTTCGGACTTTGTCTTATCCAGTACGGTATTTTTACTTTCACCATCATAT
>NZ_JBEPWZ010000177.1:0-6044 GCF_041642155.1 Fodinibius sp. | reverse complement strand
TCCATGGGCTCGTACTGTTCAAAAAGTGTGTACGAATATACGTAAACCTGCCGAACAGGTAAAGAGGGCCCGTCGTCTGTTCCCCCGCAGGGCCTGTTACGCCTACTGGTCCCCGCCATGCCGGAGGTGGTTAATATGCCGGGGGACGCGAAACGTTGAGAAGCTTTTATGGTTTCCGGGGAAAGGGATGGCCGGATAAATGATCTCCGGTCGCCTGCATTTATCACAGCATCGATTTGGGGCGCATCGTGGCGATGGGCAAAATCATCTCCTCCATGCTGGCCCCGCCGTGCAGAAAGGTATCCCGGTAGCGATTCTGGTAGCGGTGATAGTTGGTGGGATAAACGAAATAGTAGTCCTCCTTGGCGATGATATAATTGTTCGCATGCCGCGGACTGGGCAGCTTGTAGTCCGCCGGGTTGTCAAGCATAAGGGTGGTGTCGTCGTTGGCCGACAGGTTGCGGCCATATTTATACCGGAGACTGGTCGACGTTTCGCGGTCGCCATATACCTTGGTATCGCGGAGCGCGCGGACCGCGCCATGGTCGCTGGTCACAATCACCACTACCTCCTCTTCGGCCAGCACCTTGAAAATCTCGTACAGGGAAGAGTGCTGGAACCAGGTTTTCGTGAGTCCCCGGAAGGCCGGCACATCCGGGGCGATCTCCTTCAGCACATCCGAGTCCGACCGCGAATGCACCAGCGTATCCACGAAGTTATAAACGAAGGTGCTCAGCGGCACCTGCAGGTAGTTGTGGATGTTGTCCATCACCTTCTGGCCATCCCGGGTGTTCAGCACTTTTTCGTACTTTACCGTTTCCCGGATGCCTTTTCGTTTCAACTGCTTCTTCAGCAGTTCTTCCTCAAACTGGTTGAGCGAGCTTTCGTCCTCTCCCTGGCTCCACAAGTTTGGATAAATATCCTCGATTTCCAGTGGAAAGAGTCCTGAAAAAATGGCATTGCGGGAATACGGCGTCGCGGTGGGAAGAATCGAGTAATAGAAGTCGGTGTCGATGCTGTAATCATCGCTCAGCATGTCCTGAAACACCAGCCACTGGTCGTACCGCATGCAATCGATCACAAAAAAAAGCGTGTGCTGTTCATTTCGCACGTGGGGCAGCACATACTCCCCCACAATATCGGTCGACAATGCCGGCCGCTGGGGGGTGGACTGCTGGAGCCATGTCTTGTAGTTGCCGGCGATAAATCGGCCGAACATCCGGTTCGCCTCCTGGTACTGGTCCCCCAGCACCTGCCGTAGGGATTCCTCCCCGGCCTCCAGGTCGATATCCCAGCGGGTAAGCTGCCGGTAGATCCTGATCCACTCATCCCAGCCGTTCGTCCGGCCGATGCGGTCTGCAATTTTATTGAAGTTGCGCAGGTAGGTCTGGGCGAACTTTTCGTTGCGGATGCGGTGCCGCTCCAGTATGCGCTTGGTCGTCAGAAGGATCTGGTTGGGGTTGACCGGCTTGATGAGGTAATCGGAGATCTTTCCCCCGATCGCATCTTCCATAATCGATTCCTCCTCGCTCTTGGTAATCATGACGACCGGGAGGGCCGGCTGCAGGCGCTTGATCTTGTTCAGGGTATCCAGCCCGTTCATGCCGGGCATCTGCTCGTCCAGGTAGATGATGTCAAACGCCTGCTCCTGTATGAGAGTGACCGCATCGCCTCCGTTGGTGACCGGGGTGACCTCAAAGCCTTTGTTTTCTAAAAAAATAATGTGGGGCTTCAGCTGATCGATCTCATCATCCGCCCAGAGAATACGCGTTGCCATCCGGAATACAGGTTCGTTATGGTGAAGCCTTAAGTTTGATAAATGGTATCAATTTTTCCAGTCGCTTTTCACCAATTCCCTTTATTTTTTTCAGCTCGTCTTCGGTGTTGAATTCCCCGTGTTTTTCGCGGTATCGTATGATGCGTTTAGCATAAGCGGGCCCAATCCCCGGCAGGATCTGAAGCCGGTCGGATCCTGCCTTATTGACGTTGACAAGCTCATCGTGCGGTTTTTGGGCGGCCTGACCGGTGGAATCGGCCGCGCCCTCCGACGTCGTATCCCGGCGCGCGGTATCGGCGGCGGCCGTCAGCCTGAGCTCCGCGCCGGCGGGCGGAAAGTACCGTTGCATCCGCTTTTCCCGTTCCGCAGCCAGCCGGGCCGTGCGTTCGCGGAACTGTTCTTCCAGCGCCGCATACTGGTTCCCGTCAAACGGTTCGGGCGGTGCAATGACCAGGTTGGCAATCGTCAGCGCTGATAAAACGATCAGCAATCCCGATACGGTCTTCCGCTCAGCCGGTGTTATCTTCAGCTTTTCCAGCCAGAAAAAAAATTTCCTTTTCATCATCATAATCATCTCCTCTCTTGATGTCCTCTTTTTAGCTATCGTTTATTACCTCTGCATTAGTACGATCCAACGGCCGGACCATCCTTACAAATTTTTCTTGTTTGCCATCCAAAATAATCGGATGTTTTGGCCTCTAAAATGCCAAACAATCAAACATACCGCTATAAAAAAGGGCTTTCTGTTTCGTACAGGGTCGCGGGCGAAGGCAAGCCGCTGGTTCTGCTCCACGGGTGGGGCAGCAGCGGTGAGGTGATGTGGCCGCTGGCCGGGCAGCTGAGTGATCTCCGGCAGTGCTACGTGCTGGATCTCCCGGGCTTTGGCAACTCCCCGGTGCCGGACCGGCCCTGGTCGGTGGATGATTACGCCGACCTGGTCGAGCAGTTTATAACGGACCGGGAATTGGGAGAGACCGACCTGCTGGTGCATTCTTTCGGGGGACGCATTGCCCTTAAGCTCTGCGCGCGTCCGGAGGGGAAGACCCTCATCGGTAAAGTGCTGATCACGGGCGGGGCGGGCATGAAGCCCAAACGAAGTGCAAGCTATTACCTGAAAAAATATACGGCCAAATTGCTCAAGGCTCCTTTTCTCCTGCTACCGCCCGCGCTTCGCGAGAAGGGACTGGCTAAGCTCCGCAGCACCTCCCTCTGGAAGGTGCTGGGGTCCGGCGACTACCGGCAGCTCAGCGGCGTGATGCGCGAAACCTTTGTCAAGACGGTCACCGAATACCTCGAACCCTGTCTGCCGGAAATTCCGCACGAGGTACTGCTGCTCTGGGGCCAAAACGACCGGGCCACTCCCCTGTACCAGGCCAGGCGCATGGAGGAGGGCATCGAACAAGCGGCCCTGGTCGTGGTGGATCACGCGGGACACTATGCCTTCCTGGACCGTCCCTCGCATTTTGCGTCCATCGCCCGGGCTTTTTTCGAGGAGTAGAAAATAAAATATTCTGCCCGGGCACTAATATCGCGGTCTATAGGTACCATGGTAAAGAATAGAGAATACAGGATGTTTGAGAATCCTCAAGGCTTACGGCTATATTTTTTGGTGGCAGAGAACAGATAGGCCCGTCGCATGGTAAGCAGGAACAGCGGGACAGCAAGCCCCTACTTACCCCGTCTTTTCCTCTACCTCCCGTTCCTTGAATTCCTCATCGAAGTAATGGTACCACTTGCGAAAAGGGCGAAAGGCATTCTCGGGGTCGAACGGGCGCTTGAACTCACTCTGGCGGCACTCTTCGCTGCAGCAGCCTTCCATCCGCCGGGCTCCCTCCTCGGAGCATACAAACAGCTTATTGCACTCCATATTCGCGCAGTTGATATAGGTGTCGGCCGGCTTCCCCGTAATCTCACAGCGGGCAATGGGCTCCATGTCATCCTCATTCACCGGCACCACCAGCCGGTCGTCAAACACGAAGCATTTGCCTTTGTAGTGCTTGCCGCCCTCTTCTTCGGCATACCGCTGGATGCCCCCGTGCAGCTGGTTGACATCGTGCCAGCCCTTTTCTTTCATCAGTACCGAAAATTTCTCGCACCGGATGCCGCCGGTGCAGTACATCAGCACTTTTTTGTCTTTGTCAATCTGCTCTTCCGCCTGCTCCAGCCAGTCTGGAAAATCATAAAAATTGTCCACTTCAGGCGTGATGGCTCCTTCGAAATGACCGATCTTTGACTCATAGTCGTTTCGCACGTCTATAAGTACATAATCGTCATCGGATTCCATGAGCTCCCGCCACTCTCGAGGTTCGAGGTAGCGGCCGCCGTCCCCGGGGTCCACTCCATCCATATGGAGAGCGACCAGCTCGTCGCGCGTCTTGCATTTCAGCCTGGCAAAGGGCACGTAATCACTGCTGCTTGTTTTAAAATCGATGCCTTCAAAGCCGGGGAGGGCGGACAGCCGTTCTTTATAGGCGGCAACTTTTTCTGGCCTGCCGCCCACAGTGCCATTAATGCCTTCATCACTGATATATATACGTCCTTTGATGCCGATCTCCCGGCAAAACTCTTTGTGTTCCTCGCAGAATGCTTCGGGATCTTCGATCGGCGTGAACTTATAATAGAGTATAACTTCGTACATATCTGGTGCTTTGTTATTTTGGTCCCTGAAACACACCAAACGGGTGTGTGGTCTTCAGGGGTTCAGGTATGTGATAGAAACCCTTGTAAAACCAGTCCCGAAGCATCGGGAAAGGTCAAGGCCAGAGGGAGGTTGGAATCGCAGCATATAGCCAATATGTGAGAATTTCAACCGACCGATAACGCCGACATTGGGCAAAAGAACGGTTTTACAAGGGTTTCTGATATTTAAAGTTGCAGCTGTTTAACGCGGATGCCTCTTCCCGGATCCCTGATTCCAAATTCCAAATTCCGGATCCCGGAATCCGGACCTCGAGGCTTGAACATCCTGCGGGAAGCACGTACGTCACTCGCAGCGCGCGGCCCGCTCTCAGGGTTCCCGGCGTTGCATCCGGCATCCGGGTCGGCGATTATCATTTATTTGTTTACTTGGTATTTGCAGAACCCAAAAATAAGGGTAATTTTGGAAGAAATGAACTTCAATACTGTTTTTTAATGCGCGCCGGCTTTCGAACGCTATTCATCTCACTCCTGCTTTTTCTGTGGTTTCCGTTGTGGGCAGAGGCACAACACGCCGAAATCAAACGGGATTACGAAAAGGGACAACTGTCCCTGGACCAAAAGATACTGTACCAGCTGTACGCGGGTAAAAGCCCGCAGCTGCTGCCCCGGGACTACCGGCGGCCGGACCCCGACAAACCTATCAAATGCGGTACGCCGGCCCGAATGGATTTTCACAACAACCGCTCGCAGCTCTCCGCCGGCACCGTCGCCCGGGTTGAATCGATGACGGCCGATCCCGGCCAGCATGCCACCCGGAGCTATCGCTCGGCATCGGGACGCTTTGAACTGAACTATGCCACGTCCGGGGAACATGCCGTACCCGCCCGGGATGCCAACAATAACGGCACGCCCGATTATGTGGAGTGGGTGGCCCAGGCGGCCGACTCTTCGTACCGGCACGAGGTGCTCACGCTGGGTTATTCCGATCCCGTACCGGACAGGAACGAGCCCTATCAAGTCTATTTTGAGGAGTTAGATTTTTACGGCTATACCGAGGTCCGCAACGGCACCACCTACATCGTCATGCACAACAGCTACGAAGACTTTCCCGAAAATGATGATCCCCAGGGCAACCGGCGCGGGGCGATCCGGGTGACCATGGCCCATGAGCTAAAGCACGCCATCCAGTATGCGGCTACGGGCTGGAGCGGGGAAACCGACCAGTGGTCGGAGATGGATGCTACGCTGATGGAGGAGGTGGTCTATGACAAAGTCAACGATTATTACAGCTACCTGAGGGACCCGGAATCGATTTTCAGTGATCCGGAGGCTTCGTTTTATCCCGGCTCCTATTATCACGTCAGCTGGGCGCTTTTTTTTGAGGAAAAATACGGTCCACAGTTCTGGCCCTCGGTGTGGAAAATTATCAGGGACGATCCTGATATCACGATGGTGGACGCCCTCAGCCAGCAGCTGGGCAGCGCCGAGACGTTCCAGCATGACTATATTGAGTCCCAGCTATGGCATTACGCGGCGGGACCCAATAATTCGGCCGACGGCTTTGGATTTGAGGAACGACATAACTATCCACACCCGCAGGTTAACGCCGGAAACAATTTTTATACGG
>NZ_JBEPWZ010000176.1:0-6074 GCF_041642155.1 Fodinibius sp. | reverse complement strand
GTCGTCCACGTGATGTCGCCAGACCGGGCTTCTATCGTGGGATTCAAGCATAACATCCACGAATATATGTTTTTCGAGAAGAATATTTTTCTCGACAGCGATATCATATGGTGTAAAAATCCCGACAATCTATGGAAGTCATTTGAACCGTATCCCTTTACGATAACGGGCACCCAGGTTTCAGATAATTTCTTTGGAGGCCCCAAAAATATTGGTATTCTGAGAGATATTATTTTACGGCGTCGCCAGCATACCCTAAATCACTTCGGGCTCACCTACCTGAGTCGGGTTCAGACGGGCATGATCTATGCACAGGACTATAGTCTGACCAAGAGAGTGTGTGATTTTTCCCAGAAAATGCTCGACCGAAAGGGGGAAACGCACTTCAGAAGCCGGACGCTCGAACAGGGACGAAGTGAAGAATCGTGCGAGTGGAGTATGGCGATGGCTATGTCAAAGCTCGATTTACCCGTTTATCCCTGGCTTCAGGGACATACCAGTCCCCAGTTGGATTATATTGATGACTTGACTTCTCACGATGCTGATTTCGAGTATGTGGTGTGTAAATATTATTGTGATCAGTTTGTATATAACCTGCGCGGGTTAAAAATTAAGTGGATCCGAAAGCTTCTGATTAAGTTGCTGGGTCTTATACCCGGGAAGGGAGACTATTTGAAAACAACTCCATATTGTCTTCACTTTGGATGGTATCACCAGAAACAGCCGTTCTATGAGTTTTCCGAACGAACCTGGAATGCGTTAAAACAGGAAAAATTCAGTCAGCTATTAGACAGTAAAAATCGATTGGCGGAAAATATATAGTGATTCCCGTATGCCTGAACTCTTTTACCGAATACCGGGAATCGGAATTTTCACTTTCCTGTTGCTGTTTCAGATAAACGCGGAAGCCCAGATCCGGTATGGAGTGTCATCAACGGTTTATGCCGGACAGAAGGGCAATTTGCCTTTCTGGTTTTATTCGAATAGCGATGGGACCGTGGACCCTTCTTCGACCAATCTCGTTAATGGTTTTTATGCGTATGCTACGAAGCGGGATACCACCAGCGAGTTGAAATTTACCGGTGGATTTGATGCTTACAGTCGTCTCTCGGCGGATAAGACGCTGGTGTTCCGCCAACTGTTTGGTAATGCCACCTACCGAGGGGTAAGGATAACGGCGGGACGGTTTTATGATCCTGTGGGACTTAACGACGATGATTTGTCGATGGGGTCGATGCTTATCAGTCGTAATGCTACGCCGGTCCCCAAAATACGAGTGGGCAGCGACGGCTTTTCAGGGGTACCGAATACCGGTGGGCGCTTGCAATTCAGCGCTATGCTATCACATGGCTGGTTTACGGACGATCGTTACATTGATGATCCTTACCTGCATCAGAAGTTTTTATATCTGAAATATAATCATAATCGTTTCGACGTCACGGCCGGGATGGCACATAATACGATGTGGGGGGGGACCCACCCGGGATTCGGGGAGGGGCCCTTTGACTTACCTTCTTCCCTGTCGGACTACTTCAAGGTCGTATTCGGCCGGTCTGCATTTGGTGACAATGTTCCGCAAAACGAAATAACCAACGCCGTAGGCAACTCTGTCGCGGCGTATGAGGTTAAATTAGGCATCAATTTCGATCATTTTCGTTTTAAAGCGTATCGCACGTTTTATCTGGAAGACATGGTGGCCCTCCGTTTCCGAAGCCCCTGGGACGGCCTGTGGAGTGCTGGGATTGAACTGGACAATGATCAGCAGATGGTTACGGAACTGTTATGGGAGCATCTCAATACCAAGCGTCAAAATGCCTGGATCGATACGCCGCTGGGACGAAATAATTACTATAATAACGGGGTCTACCGTTCCGGGTGGACGTACGAGGGAGCGGTGCTGGGGAACCCCCTCCTGATCCACGGACCCACTTCTGATTTTGACGGGGGACCGTACCCCGTATCCAACAATATTATTATTGCTCACCACATAGGCATTCAGGGAAAACCGGCAGGTCGCCTTTCTTATAAGATGTTTCTAACCTACTCCCGGAACTACGGTACCAATGTCGACCAGGGAGAAGGTCCCCCATACACCCCGCTTGATGAGATTCGCGTGGATGAATATTCCTCACTTCTTCAGCTTGAATACCGGATTGCTCCAGCCCATGGATTAAGCGTAACGGGTTCTTTAGCTTTCGATACCGGCGCGCTTTACGAAGAGAACCGGCAGGGTTTAATGATCGGGGTGAGCTGGGAGCGGATCAGCGATTAGTTTTGCAAAAGAAACGAAGCAAAAAAGTACTATTTTAATCACAAAAAAACGGACAAATACCCCGGCAGAAATTTTTTTCTAAACAATAAGTTCTGATATAAGCAGACAATGAACGAGCAGCAGGAAGAACAAGAATGGAAAACGTATCTGAAAAAGGGGATACGCTATACCTTGCAGGTCGGAATTATCGGTTACCTGGCCTATAAGCTCTACGATATCGGTCTGGCCAGAGTGGTTGAATCGCTGCCGCTGAATCCGCTTTTTTACCTGCTCTTTTTTGTAATCTATTTTTCGCTGCCCTTGTCTGAAATTTATATTTACGGGGTAAAATGGAACTTTAAGGGATACCGGGCGTTTCTTGTCTTTGTTCAAAAAAAGGTACTCAATACGGATGTGCTGGGCTATTCAGGTGAATTTTACCTCTTCTACTGGGCCAAAGAAAAGCTGAAGATACCGGCGGTGGACGCGATGAAATTTGTCAAGGACAATAATATTCTTTCCTCGCTGTCATCGACATTCATATCGGTTATCCTCTTGATATTCTTCCTGACACAGGGATATATTGATATCGGTGAATACATCCCCCAGGTAGAAAACAAGCTGCTGTATCTCTGGATTGCCCTGGGTGTGGGAGTCGCGGCATTAGTCGGCTATAGGTTCCGCAACTATATATTGAGTGTAAGTTTAAGCGATGCACTTAAGATATCCGGCGTCTATACCGGGCGGCTTGTTTTTACGAACCTGGTACAGGTTATCCAGTACAAGATTGCCGAGCCCTCGGTCCCCTGGGCGGTATGGTTCAGCCTGATGGCCGTACAGATCATGTCCACCCGCATTCCCTTTTTACCAAGTCGCAGCGTCTTATACGTGAGTGTAGCTATTGAGATGTCAGTAATGCTGAATGTGCCGGAAACCCGGCTGGTCGGGGTACTGACCGCAAATTTGATTTTAAAGAAACTGATTGGGGCGGTCTCTTTTATCCTGACGTCATTTACCCAGACCCAGTTGCCCGTAAATCCCCGGTCCGTCGATACGGGTAACCTGGAAGAGGCCCAACCCCCATCGCCTGAGGAGCAATAGCACGTATGTTTGTGATCCTGAGAACCCGGGACCCTGCGGTCGTTATCGGGTGCTGAGTTGTCATTCGGAAATCTGACACCGGCGGGCAGTATAGGCGTGACTTTCAGGCGGGGCCACGATTTAAACCGCCTGCGTTAAGTGGAAGGAATGGAAGATCAGTAACTCTCGGAATGCATCGGGAGTTTAGTTCGTTGCCGGGAAAAGGCGTACAAACTGGCAAGCAATCCACCCTAATGATAGAACGGTTTGAGATCGATATCCAGAAGATGGTTTGTAATATAATCGATCGTGGGAGCATCAAAATGTTGCTGAAGCTTATTGCTTTTGTCCAGGGATCTCTTCGTATTTTGGTCTTTCCACTTTTCCTCTTCCTGTGTCAGCGGCCCTGCAGTCCGGTGGAAGTCCCGGAGCATCGACTGATCGTAATCAAGTTCCAAAAAAGTGCATATTGCTTTCAAAATGATTTCGGGAGCCTCGAGAAGCTGTCCGTAAACGACGAAACAGTGATTGGGCTGTTGCCGGTATTGCAGGGATGCACGCATGCTCCTGTTCCACCAGTTGATGCACTTCCTGACCGAACGCTCGCCCCCCCATTGGTCGGGGTATCGCTTGGTGGCCAGGTGAAGGCTTGCGACCACATCTTTGCCGTCTCGCAGAATATGCAGGAACTTGCTGGGAGCAGGTACCTGTTCGATGGATGAAATGTAGTGCAGATGACGCGGGGTTTTCTCCAATCCCCATACCGGGGTACCTATATCGTGGTCCATCGCCTCCCGGACGATCATCTGGTCCAGGATATCGATCAGTTTTTGGCACCAGTCCCGGTAAGTATAGAGCTTAAAGACAGATATACCGGCAAAAGGATGGAGATTCTCAAAGTTGTTATTGTTGAGGAACCGGGTAACGGTTTTCCGGCTTTTAGGTCCGTGCAGCTTCATTTTCCGCAGTATCGGATTGATCGGCAGGGTTTTTGAAAAAAAATGAGTTTCAGGAAAGGAAACCACCTGCGGGTGACTGGCGATCATGCTTTGCAGCAGGGTTGTCCCCGACCGGGGACAGCCGACTAAAAAAACTCGTTTTGAATTCACAATATTAGTGTTCAGTGGGAAGTAAATCTAATTCCCGGGAATCTTCCAGGTACATCCTGAAGGCTTCGCGTTGCTCATCCGTCAACTGAAACTTCGGGTGATCGAAAAGCTTCCCCTTTATCATTTTGTGCCAGAAGTATAACAGGGCGTCTTGGGGATTGTTGCGTATACGCCGCAGGAAATGATCTTTTTCCCAGGTGTTCGATCCATGGTAACAGCGAATAAAAAGGTGCGAATGCTTATCCGGCAGCTGAAGGTATCGCCGATCCATCCATTCTTTCAGGTATACTGTGTCTTCGGCCCGGCGGGTGTGAGGGTACCGAATCCCCTCATCAGCCCGGTGCATAATACTGCCGGGGATACCATCGGGCAGGTAGCCCACATAGGGGTGCTGCATATACGGCTGTTCATCCAGGTGCATGAGCGCCCCCGAAAGACAGCAGGCATCGTAGCCATCCATAAGCGTTTGCGCCTGGACGGCAATCCGATCGGGATGATACCAGTCATCGTCGTCCCATTGCACTAAAAAGTCGCCGTCGGCTTCTTCCAGCGACCGGTTGCGGAGTTTTCCCAGCGTGTTTTCAGGTTTTTTTTCCAGTTTTACGTAGTGAACCTGGTCAGGGGACAGGGGAGCAAGCACCTCATCCAGATCTTCGTCGCCATCATCCACAATGACTAATTCTTTATTCTGATATGTTTGGTTTCGGAAGCATCGGACAGCACGTTTCATCAGGTGCTTGCGGTTGGCGGTGACCGTCAGACAGCTGACTTTTGGGAGACTACTACTATCCATCGGCTGTGTTGATTCAGGCATACAAAATTAACTATTCGTAATGAGATTGTTTTTCAGAGAGGCTAATATTAAAGAAATATTGGTGAAGCTCCTAAGTTTTCATCTGTGTTCTCTCAGACAAATATCCTTATTTAAAAATGATATATAAAGGGACCTTTGAAAACCGTTCTTTTGGCCAATCCCGGATTTGCTCAGGCTTTGATGTTGATAACATTTCGGGTTTCCAGAGGTTTCATAAAAATCCAACGCATTGTCCTGTATATTCTTCAACGCTGGTCATGAAAGCACCAAACAGCAAAAGTACCAGCACTTCATCACTATTATTTTGCAAAATACTATTCATAATCCCTATCAGTTAGGTCTTTTCGGGAATCTTATTCCATCCATTTCCGGAGGAGCTGCTGCCCGCGGTCGGTGGATTGATTTGGGGCAATATGCAGTTGTCCCCCGGCTTCCTCCCGCCCGTAGGCGGCCCGCACTACCTCCATTTCTTCGGCGATCTCATCGGGCCCCAGGAGGCCGCCCGCCCCGTCGGTCACTCCGGCCATCAGCAGCTTGCGGGGCGCCAGGCTGGCGGCCAGGTCCGGCAGATCGTAGGCCTGCAGGGCCCCGGGCACTGCGCTGATGTGCAGGGAGGGATCGTAGAAACGGTTGGTCACCAGCGAGCGGTAGGAGGCATATGGGTCCAGCAGGGCGACCCCGCGGATGGCCGGCTCAAAGGCCGCCGCGTGCAGAAGCACCGGTGCCATCGCTTCCCGGGCCATCCCATAGATCTCGTCCGTTTCGGCCTGCCGCTTTAACAGCCGGACCAGCCGGACCGCATCCCCCGCCCGCAGGCCCG
>NZ_JBEPWZ010000175.1:0-6170 GCF_041642155.1 Fodinibius sp. | reverse complement strand
GGCTATTTTCTATCTATCTATCTATCTATCTATCTATCTATCTATAATATTTCCTATCTATAGGAGGGCTCTTGAAAACCGGTTCTTTTATCCTGTGCCGGCGTTATCGATCGGTTTAAATCTGCCAAAATAGGCGGTATGATGCGTTCCAATCCACCTCTGGCTTTGATCTTGAACAAAATCCCGCTAACACAGGGATCTCTTCTCCCTGGATAACAGCCCGTGATGACCGCTTCTGGGTGAACCTGCAAGAATGTATTTTTATGTTTACCTGTTAAAATTACTCTTTTACCAGTAATGAACACGCCGGGAACACCCGGCACGACCGAAAACACTACAGGGGTGGCCTCACGGCCGGCAGGGACCGGGGGACGCGCCGACATGAGGGAACCGTTTACCTCTAAAAAATAACCGCGACAAGAATAAAAACAATAAATTGAAAAAAAAATGAGACATAGAAAAGAAAAAGAAAAAAAAACGCTTGTATTTAATTCAACTTTTTTTAAGTTGTGAACAGGGAAGAAATTTACTCTATTCAGGAATCTGATAGGGTGCAAATCACATGTTAAACTAAAACTAAGGGTAAAAAGATGAAATATATGATGATAAGGCTACTATCTTTGTTTTCTTTTGTGTTCCTTTTTTCTGTAGCGGGGCTGCAGGCACAAAACATTGATGTTTCCGGGCAGGTGGTTGATGCCACTTCCGGCGAGTCGCTGCCGGGGGTGAATATCACCGTTCAGGGGACGACCTCGGGAACAACCACGGACATAGACGGGAACTATGAAATAACGGTCCCCTCTGACGCGACGCTGGTTTTTTCCTTTGTAGGATTTCAGCGTGCCGAAATCCCGGTGGAGGGAAGGAGCACTATTAACGTGGAACTCCAGGAATCAACCGCAGCCCTCGATGAAGTCGTGGTGGTTGGTTTCGGAACGCAGCGCCGGGCGGATGTCACGGGTGCCGTAAGTTCGGTCTCAGCCAGTGAACTGGAAGAGCAGCCGCTAACCAATACCGAGCTGGGCCTGCAGGGAATCTCCCCCGGCCTGACAGTCGAATATGAAGGGGGGCAGCCGGGCGAGGAAAATGCCGTAACACGTATCCGCGGCACCGGTACTCTGAATAATGCCAATCCGCTGGTCCTCGTTGATGGGGTTGAGCAATCGCTCAGTACGCTCGAACCCTCCTCCATCGAGTCAATTTCGGTGCTCAAAGACGCAGCTTCCGCTGCTATCTACGGGTCCCGCGCCGCCAACGGGGTTATACTGGTGGAAACCAAGCGAGGAGCCGGTTCGGGCATGAATATCCAGTACAATACCTATGTCGGGGTACAGAATGAGCTGGGATTCCCGGAAGGGGCTTCCAAAGAGGACTGGATGATGCTGGTAAACGAAGCTCAGGTCAATGCCGGCGGGTCCCCCATTTATTCACAGGAATATATGGATAATGTACTGGCCGGGACCAACCCGCTGGAATATCCTTTCGCCGAGTGGGAGAAGGGCGTATTCCAGGAAAATGCACTCGAACACAATCACTCGCTGTCCGTATCAGCGGGAAGCGACATCGGGCGCATTTATGCCAACGTTAATTATACCAATACGGAAGGGGTCATTCAGAGTTTCAATAATGAGCGGGCGAGCATTCGCATCAACAGCGACCTGTACCTGACGGATGAACTGACTGCCAAAGCCAATGTTTTGTACCGGAGCAGGGATGTTTCCGGTCCCGGTTTTACGCCCCAGCGTATTACCCAGGGCATTCTCCACATGAACCGGAACGCGGTCATGAGCTACCCGGACGGGCAGGAAGCGACCGGGGATCTGCTGTTTGGCCAGTGGAACCCCTTTATCATGGCCAATTCGGGGGAGACCACCCGCCTCAGCAATGATATTGTCGGGACCCTGGGCCTGGAGTACCAGATTAACGAGATGTTTTCACTGGAAGGGGATTTTACGGCCAATATCACCGGCACCGATGAAACCGTGTTCCGGGAATCCCGCAACGGCATGATCAACTATGTGACGGGCGAACCGGTGGCGGCCAGCGGCTGGTTCGGTACCAATACACTCCAGGAAGGTCGTTTTTCGGAGCGGGAGCTGAGCCAGCGGCTCTACCTGAACTACGAACAATCGGTCGGATCCCACAATGTGAGCGGGGTTGCCGGCTACGAGGAAATTTATAACAGGACGGAGCAGGTTTCGGCTGCCCGGGCCAACTTCTTTAACAATGAGCTGCGATCACTGAGCGCGGGGGACGCCGGCAACCAGCGTACGTGTCAGTCGTACGACGATCCGGGCCGGTTTACGGCGGGATGTTACGACAATGAGTGGCGGCTTCGATCCTTCTTCGGACGGGCGAACTATTCCTACGACGACCGGTATTCCCTGCAGGCCAATATACGGTATGACGGTTCTTCCCGGTTTGGCGAGGGACACCGGTGGGGATTGTATCCTTCGTTTTCGGCCGGCTGGAGAATATCCAGCGAATCGTTTATGGAGAATGTCGATCCGATCAGCAACCTCCGCCTGAGGGGGTCGTGGGGACAGCTGGGGAACCAGGAAATCGGGCTCTTCCAGTTTATGAATACGTATAACCTGAACCAGCCGTACCAGTTCAATGAGAATGTCGTGCCCGGCGCGGCGGTCACGGATGCCGGGAACCCGATTATTACCTGGGAGACTACCACCATGACCAACATCGGACTGGACGTGGGACTGATGGACGACCGGGTTGAAATAATCGGTGAGTACTTCTGGAATTACACAGACGATATCCTGCTGGATCTGCCGATTCCCCCTACCATTGGAGTGAGTCCCCCCACCCAAAATGCCGCAGAGGTCTCGAATATTGGCTGGGAGCTCCAGGTGAACTACAATAGTGTAGCCCGGGAAGACGGACTCCAGTACTCCATAGGAGTGAACTTTTCTGATGTCGTTAATGAAATCGAAAGCCTCAGCGGCGAGGGTCCCTTCTATCCCGACAAGTTTACGGTCTGGGCCGAGGGTCATTCCATTAACTCGCTTCGGGGCTTTACCTCCCCCGGATTGTACCGGTCCCAGGAGGACTTGAATGAACATCCTGCCCGGATCAATCCGAACGCCGGCATAGGCGATATCATCTATGAAGATCTGAACGGGGACGGCAATCTTTCCCAATCGCTTGCCATTGACGGGGGAGACCAGGTGATCATGGGCAATGAAGATCCCCGCTACGAGTTCGGGGTGAACTTCAACGCCTCCTATCGAGGATTTGACCTCTCTATGTTCTGGCAGGGTGTCCTGAAACAGCATCATACGCTCGACGGGGCGCTTATGGAGGGACCCAACTGGCAGAATTTCATTCCCGAGGTGATGGCCGAGAAAACCTTTCACCCGGAGAGAAATCCCGACGGGACCTGGCCCAAAGTGACTGCGGGGAACACCTGGAACCTGCAGGAGTCGGATTTCTGGCTTCAAGATACCAAATACGCCAGGCTCAAAAATGTGCAGCTTGGATACAGAATTCCTCAGTCAATGGTTAATTCGCTCCGGATCTACGTGGCGGGAACGAACCTGCTGACGTTTACGCCCACGGAGCTGTTTGATCCTGAGTTGCCGAGAGGAAGAAGCCAGTTCTTCCCGCATTCCAAAAAATTAACCGTAGGCATGAATGTTACGTTTTAAACATTTAGTAATGGAGGATTTTATTATGAAGAATCGTATTATTATAAGTCTGTTTTTAGGAGTCTTTTTCATCGTCGGATGCGACGACGGCCTGGATATTCTGCCCACCGGTACCGTGGCGGAAGAAGTGTACTGGGAGCGGCAAAAAGATGCCGAAACGGCCGTTAACGCGGTGTACCGGGAACTCGACGATCAAACCATGATCAAGCAGCTCGACGGGGTAACCGATATCGGTTACCGGGCGCCGTCGGGGCCGGGAACCCTGCACGATGTGGGCGCGGGTAATATTGTACCATCCAATGATGCCATAGGCGCTATATGGGACCGGTACTACGTCGGCGTACGCAAGGCCAACGATGTGATCAACAACATTGGCCAGGTTGAGGTCGGCGACCCGGAGGTGCTGTCCCGTCTGGAAGCGGAAGCGCGGTTTCTGCGGGCTTATTTCTACACGCAGCTCACCAGCCTCTGGGGTGATGTGCCGCTCATAGAAGAACCCCTCGACATCAACCAGCATGTGGGACGTACGGATAAAGGCCAGATTGTCGAGTTTATCATTTCAGAACTGGACAATATCATCGATAACGAACGCCTCCCCCTGAGCTATGAAGGGGAGAATATCGGCCGGGCTACGCATGGAGCGGCCCTGGCTCTGAAAGCGAGGGTTGCCCTGCGGAACAGCCAGTGGAGCGTCGCTGAAGAGGCCGCACAGGACGTGATGGACCTGGGTATTTACGAGTTGTATCCGGACTACCAGGGACTGTTTCAGTATGAGGGACAAAATTCCTCGGAGGTCATCTTTGACCGGCAGTATGCGCCGGACGGGCAGACGTACGGAGCATTCGGCTATTCGGCTGCTTCCATTGGGGGAAGCTCCACGGTGGAACCGCTTCACGGGCTGTATGAGCTGATGGAGTTCAAAGGTCCACAGAACCCCGACGATCCCTATGAAAATATCGACCCGCGATGGGATCACACGGTGTACTATACCGGACAGCCGATCGGGAATTCTACCTATAACTCCCGTCCCGACAGCCCCACCCCGGATCGGGTCCAGGGAAGCGAGGCGGCGACTCAGCACGGCTATAACCTGAAAAAATGGATTGATTACGAGAATGACAGCGATAATCCCTCCAACGGATCCATCAACCTCATCCATATCCGGTATGCCGATGTATTGCTGATGTACGCTGAGGCCAAAATTGAACAGAATGATATCGACCAGTCGGTGTACGATGCCATTAACGAGGTGCGTCAGCGTCCCACGGTAGATATGCCGCCCATCACCGGGGGCAAAAGCCAGGATGAGCTGAGGGAAATTCTCCGCAGAGAACGCGGCGTTGAACTGGCCTTTGAAGGACTGCGGCTGTTCGACATGAACCGCTGGGGCATCGGCGATCGAAAAGAAGGTCTGGCCCAGGGCGCCTATTTCTATGACGAACAGGCTGATGAGTGGTACCTGCACGACAGAGGATTCAATCGTTCGTTTAACCCGGACAGGGACACGCTGTGGCCTATTCCCACGGACGAGATGAACAGCAACGATGAAATCAGCCAGAATAATCCTGGTTATTAATAGCAATGGATGGTAACGTATGGTGCGGTGCAGGAACCTTTACCCCTTCTCGAGAGCGGATGCTTCCGCGGTTTTTTGGCGGAGCTGGTCTGCGCGGGGAAAGGGATAAGATAACGAGTTCTTTCCCCGTGGAGACAAGGGGGACTTCCGCGCCATGCGATAATCCATTAACAACTAAAGTGGTATGAGTATGAGTGACAAAAACGAACAACAAAGCCGACGTGATTTTTTATCAACCGTCACCCTGGGCACGCTGGGTGCGGTCGGAGCCGCAGGAGCCTTGACGAGCTGTGCCGGAACGAACGCCGTCCGGGATCTGGATGAATCCTATGTATCCCTGAGAGATCAGGCCCCGGATGGCGAGCCGCTGAAGGCCGGGCTGGTCGGATGCGGGGGCCGGGGGACCGGGGCCGCCGCCAACTTCCTGGATGCAGGGCCCAATCTCGAAATTACGGCCCTGGGCGATGTATTCGAGGATCAGCTGGAGAAGTGCCGGGACAACCTGCGAAAAGCCAAGGGGGTGGAAGTGTCCGACGAGCACTGCTACGTGGGCTTTGACGCCTACCAGCAAGTGATCGACTCCGGCGTGGATATTGTTCTCTTTGCCACGCCCCCTCATTTCCGTCCCATGCACGTCAAAGCCGCGATCGATGCGGGCAAGCACGTGTTTCAGGAAAAACCCCTGGCCGTTGACCCGCACGGCGCGAACATGATGGTGGAAACCGCAGAGAAAGCAAGACAGAATAACCTGAATATGGTCAGCGGTACGGTCCGCCGGTACCAGAAAGATTATATAGAAACCCAGCGACGCGTGGCCGAAGGCGCCATCGGCGAAGTGGTCAGTGCCAATATCATTCGCAACGGCGGCGCCCTCTGGTGGGTGGAACGCAAGCCGGAGTGGTCGGATATGGAATACATGTTGCGCAACTGGG
>NZ_JBEPWZ010000174.1:321-6207 GCF_041642155.1 Fodinibius sp. | reverse complement strand
TCTCCACCGTCTTGAGCAGCATGGCGCCCCCGATCACCGGGATGACCATCAGAAATGAAAAATTGGCCACTTCCTCCCTTTTTATACCCAGATACAGCCCGAGCGAAATCGTCGAACCCGACCGGCTGATGCCCGGGAGTATAGCAAAAGCCTGGGCCAGCCCGATACCGAAAGCACTGCCGGAGGTAAGGTTGTTGGGATGCTCTCTCCGGAAACGGGTGCTAAACAGAATAGCGCCTGTGACCAACAGCATAATGGAAACCGGAAAGGGACTGAGGAAAATACTTTCAATGCTCTCCTCCATTGTGAGTCCCACCACTGCAGCGGGAATCATGCTGATCAGGATAAACCATGAAAGTTTAATATTATTATCCGTTTTATATCGTTGTCGTATCTCTGCTGGGTGCCGAAACAGTTTCCCAAGTGAAGATAGGATCGCACCAATTTCCTTTTTATAATAAACCACAATACTGCACAAGGTGCCAAAATGTACAATGACTTCGAAGGTGATATTCTTTTCAAAATCTCCACCGAGCAATTCCTTGCCCAGTACCAGGTGGCCGGAACTGCTGATAGGCAAAAATTCCGTCAGCCCCTGAATTAATCCTAATAAAAAAGAATCTATGATCTCCATTTGTTAACTTTAGCCGTTTAGATTTTCTGCGCCGGAAAATAGCTATTACATATTCAAATTCTAAATCAACTATTAAATTTGTCATGCCCTATACTTCAACGCCCGTAGATATGCAGGAACTGGGAGAAAAAATTCAAGAATCCAGTGCTTTTATTGAAGATATTTATACTGAACTGAATAAAGTAATTGTGGGACAGCGATATATGATCGACCGGTTGCTGGTCGGACTGCTGGCCGATGGACACGTGCTGCTGGAGGGGGTGCCGGGACTTGCAAAAACCCTTACCGTTTCTTCGCTGGCCAAAGTAATCAATACGAAATTTCAGCGCCTGCAGTTTACCCCCGACCTGCTCCCCGCCGACCTGATCGGTACCTTGATCTATAATCAGAAAGAAGCGGAGTTTACGGTTAAAAAAGGACCCATTTTCTCGAACATTATTTTGGCTGACGAGATCAACCGCTCGCCGGCCAAAGTACAAAGCGCCCTTTTGGAAGCCATGCAGGAGCTACAGGTTACGATCGGAGAAACAACCTACCCGCTGGATGAACCGTTCCTGGTACTGGCGACGCAAAACCCGGTGGAACAGGAAGGGACCTATCCCCTGCCCGAGGCACAGGTCGACCGGTTTATGATGAAAATCAATATTGACTACCCCACGGAGAGTGAAGAGCTCGAGATTATGCGCCGCATGGCCAAAACGGGCAAAAAGGAAGAGTTGAAACCGGTCATCACGACCGAAAAAGTGTTAAAGGCCCGCAAGGTAGTCGACCAGATATATATTGACGAGAAGGTAGAGCAATATATTATTGACCTGGTATTTGCCACCCGTAACCCGGAAAAATACGGGCTCGACGATCTGTCGGAGCTGATCAACTTCGGAGCTTCGCCCCGAGCCTCCATTAATCTGAACCTGGCGGCCCGGGCCCACGCCTTTATGGAACACCGGGCCTACGTTACGCCGGAGGATGTACGCACCATTGCCATGGATGTGCTTCGGCATCGCATCATTCCGACTTTCGAAGCGGAGGCCGAAGAGGTGACCTCCGAGGATCTGATAGACCGGGTGATGTCGTCCGTTCAGGTGCCGTAATCGTACCAGCAAAAATTTTTCTTTTACTCCAGCCTTGATGTTCCTGGTACTTTTTTGGATGATCAAAAAAGTACCCAAAAAACTCAACGGCTGAGGGTTCTTCGTCTGAGTGTCGCCTGCTCGAACCTGTAAAAAGGCAAAACTCGCTTCCTCCGGTCGCTCAGACAAGCCTATTTACGGCCGGTTCTCGCGGCCTCACTCCGGGCGACTCACAACCCAAGGCCGGAAAAAGCTTATCACGTTTATAAGGGTACACTACACGGCCTTGTAAAGTCAGTGCCCCGCGTGGCGGATGCAAGGCGGAGGAACAAGAAAAATATTTGTCTGAGCCCGACCCTGTCGGGTGAGTTTATATTTTTCTCCGGAGCCGCTGCAGACGCCGGGCACTGAGTTTTCTCAGCCTTGATTTTTTACGCATCTTTTGCATCAAGGCAAAAGATGCAAAGGATTTTTTAGCAAGGCGTAGGGGACGCCATGATGATCAAAAAAATAATTACCCTCCTCCCTAAGGCTTCAAAAAGAAAGGCTCAGTGTCGTTAAACACTGAGCCCTTTCTGATATAGCTAACAGTACCTGTGATGTTCAGCATTTTGATGTAACAGCCCTTAACTGTTACTCCTGCTCTTCATCCTCTTCTTTATCTTCCTCCTCTTCGGCCTCGCTGGCAGTTGCCTGAAGTTTTTCTGCGGCTTCGGCCTTTTCTTTGGCAGCCATCTGCTCCTTAAGATCAGCCAGACCTGACATCTCACCCAGAGTTGGAGTACCCGTTTGCGGTGAGGATTTCTTCTTGGACCGGCTTTTCTTCTGGGTTGATGAAGAAGCGGACTTCGCTTTTTTCACATCCTGTTCGCGCTGACTGAGTGTAATATTCTTGTTTGTTTCATCAAGCTCAATTACAAACGCCTCTACAGGGTCGCCTACCGCAAAGTTTTCGGAAGGTTCGCCATCCGCTTCGGTCTTGCTGGCGGGAATAAAGCCCTTAAGTCCGTGAGGCAGTGCTGCAAACACACCCTTGTCGGTAATATCCGCCACTTCGCCTTCCACCTTGTTCGTGCCGCCGTACTCTTCGGCAAACTGCTCCCAGGGATTATCTTCAATCTGCTTGTGCCCCAGGGTAATTCGACGATTTTCGAAATCGATCGCCAGAATAACAACTTCTATCTCCTCATCCTTGTCAATAATCTCATTCGGATGATTGACCTTCTCGGTCCAGCTCAGGTCAGAGATATGGATGAGTCCGTCAATGCCGGGTTCGAGCTCAACAAACACACCGAAGTTGGTAAGATTGCGAACGGTTCCCTTGTGCTTGGAACCCACGGGATAGCGCTTGTCGATTTCCTCCCAGGGATCTTTCTCAAGCTGCTTGACACCCAGCGAAATTTTCTTTTCCGGCTCGTTTACATTCAACACCACACAGTCGATAATATCATCTTTGCTGACCAGCTGCGACGGGTGCTTGATATGCTGTGTCCATGACATTTCGCTGATGTGAATCAGTCCCTCAACGCCTTTTTCGAGCTCAATAAAGGCTCCGTAATCAGCGATGGATACCACACGGCCCTGCACCTGGATATTTTCAGGATACTTAAGATCTATTTCATCCCACGGATGCGGCTGCAGCTGTTTAAGTCCGAGCGAAACCCGTTTGGATTCATCGTCGAAATCAATAACCGCCACGTTCATGCGCTGATCCAGCGAAACGATTTCTTTGGGATGCTCCACGCGTCCCCAGGAAAGATCCGTAATATGCAGCAGTCCGTCGACCCCGCCGAGGTCGATAAATACACCAAAGTCGGTAATATTTTTGACGATTCCTTCAAGTACTTGTCCCTCTTCAATCGTAGAGAGTATTTCCTCGCGCTGTTCTTCAAGGTCAGACTCGATAAGCGCACGGTGCGAGACAACGACGTTCTCGGCGTGCATGTTGAGCTTGACCACCTGAAATTCCATGGTCTTGCCTACATAGGCATCAAAGTCGCGGACGGGACGCACGTCAATTTGTGAGCCCGGCAGAAAGGCGTCGATACCCATAATATCCGCCACCATACCCCCTTTGATACGGCGCTTGATATATCCTTCAACAATTTCACCGGTCTCAGCAGCACGCTCAATGGTCTCCCAGGCGTGCAGAATATCAGCCTTGCGCCGGGAAAGGATAAGCTGGCCTTCCTGATCCTCCACTTTATCCAGGAATACATCCACTTCATCTCCGGGAGCGAGGTTTTCAACCACTTCGTCGGGAAATTCATTCGTCTGTACAATACCCTCAGACTTAAACCCGATATCAACTATTACATAATCTTCATCAACGGAAACAACACGCCCGGTGACAATTTCTTTCTCCTCGATCTCATTGAGCGTATTCTCATACATATCCGCAAGCTGATGAAACTCTTCGTCAGAATAATCTTCCGAGGCAGCTTGCAGCTGATCATAGGTATAGGTTTCGGCTTCATCTATATCGCCGGAGAAGGAGGCTACTGTCACTTCTTCAGGCTCTTCCTGTCCCTCTTCCTCATCTTCAGTTTCATTATCAGCATCAACAGTAGATTCCTCTTCAGTATCAGGTTCTTCGCTGTTAGATTCGTCCTTGGTCTTTTCCGATTCTTCAGTGACTTCTTCCGTAACTACTGTCTGTTCTTCTGGATTTTCCTGGTTTTGTTCTTGTTTTAGTTCGTCTGTCATTATATGCTTTAATTAAAATTACCGCATCCCAAATGATTTGGAATGGGATTAGAGTTAGTATTATAGTTCAACTTTTCATCAGGTTGGTTATATGTAAACAAATTTGATCAACCTGTTGTTCGAAACTCAAATTTGTCGTATCAATGGCAATGGCATCCTCCGCTTTCTTCAGCGGATCTGTCTTTCTGCGAGAATCTTTGCGGTCCCGCTGTTCAATATTCTGCTTTACTTCTTCAAACGTAAGATCGGGGTTATCCGGCTTCCGCTCCTCGTATCGCCTGCGGGCCCGTTGCTTAATATCGGCTGACATATAAAATTTCAAATCCGCATCGGGAAAAACGGCCGTCCCCAGATCACGTCCCTCTGCAATATATACACCATCTGCTACCGCTTCACGCATCAATCGGTTCACAAATGCCCGAACGTCTCGCATGGCAGCGACCTTGCTAACGTGTTCGGCCACCCTTGGCGTTCGAATACGGTCGGTTACCGGCCGGCCGTCAATTTCAATATGAAACTGCCGGTCTCGGTAACAGAACGAGATCTCTTTTTGCTGCAACAATTGAAAGAACGCTGTTTCATTCCGGTGTGCCTGCAAATAGAGCAGGGTTATGGCTCGATATAGCGCTCCGGAATCCAGATATTCAATCTCTAATCTATCGGCTACGGCACGCGCAGTTGAACTTTTACCCGAGCCGGCCGGCCCATCGATCACGGTGATCATTATGGAAAGTCTCCTAAATTACCCTTCTTTTGTTAATTTTTCAATGATTTCTTGTTTAATGATTCCAGAAATTTTAACTTTGAGTTCTTTCTGAAATGGCGAAGGAGATGATACGAATAAATTTGAAGAACTGATAAGAAACTCTTAAAAATATATGCCACAACACAAGTCAGCAATTAAACGCGTTCGACAAAACGAAAAGCGTCGCAAGCATAATCAGCCGCAGCGCTCAAAAATGAAAACGCTGGTTAGGAAGGCTCTTGAAACAACCGACAAAGAGCAAGCGCAGGACGCCGTCAGGGAAGCAACCTCCTATCTGGATAAAATGGCGGCCAAGGGGCAGGTGCACAAAAACTTTGCAGCACGGAGAAAATCGAAGCTGGCCCAACACCTGAACAACCTATAAACAGATCTCCCCTCTACTTTGGCTGATCCAACCTCTAAAGCGCTTCTGATTATACTTGACGGCTATGGAATAGCTGAAGACCCCGAGGTAAGTGCTATTGAGCGGGCGGATACCCCGTATATTGACAGTCTGTTTCGCAAGCACCCGCACAGCACACTGACCGCCAGCGGCGAAAAGGTCGGGTTGCCCAAAGGACAGTTTGGCAATTCTGAAGTCGGGCATCTTAATATCGGAGCGGGACGCATTGTGCCCCAGGAGCTCACCCGGGTAAACATGTCCATCGAAGACGGCTCTTTCTTTGAGAACAAAGTTCTCACTGCCGCCGCCGAGAAAGCAAGAGAAAACG
>NZ_JBEPWZ010000174.1:0-311 GCF_041642155.1 Fodinibius sp. | reverse complement strand
ACTTTTTTCCGATGGCGGTGTTCACAGCCACAATAACCATCTTTTCGCCCTGCTCCGGCTGGCCAAAAAAGCCGGTATTCCCAATACCTATGTGCACGCTTTTACGGATGGACGCGACACCGATCCGCACGGGGGACTCCAATATATGAGAGAATTTGAGCGGAAGGCGGGCGAGATCGGCACAGGAACAATTGCCTCTGTTGTGGGACGATACTACGCCATGGACCGCGACAACCGGTGGCAGCGCACCAAGCTGGCCTATGATCTGCTGGTCAATGGGCAGGGGGAAATGTTCGACACGCCGGATGAAG
>NZ_JBEPWZ010000173.1:0-6212 GCF_041642155.1 Fodinibius sp. | reverse complement strand
TCCTGGGAATCGTCATGACAGGGTTCATCGCCGCCCTGATGTCGAGCATAGACTCGGCTCTTACGGCCTCCGGGAGCATTGCCACCCTCGATATTTATAAAAATATGGTCCCCGCTAAAAGCGAACGCCATTTTATCTTAGTGGGGAAGATATTCATTATTCTTTTTGTGACCATCGCCTCCCTGTGGGCTCCCTTTATTGAGCAGTTCCCCACGCTTTGGGAATACCTGCAGGCGGTGCTCGCTTACCTTACGCCCCCGGTAGTCACCTGTTTTTTGGGCGGATTGCTTTGGAAGCGGGCCTCCGCCGAAGGGGCTTTCCATACCCTTCTGCTTGGCACTTTGTTCGCTTTCCTTATGATCATCAATAATTATGTCTACCCGGTCTGGGGAACCGTGCACTATCTTTATTCCGCCACCATCATCTTTATCTTCAGCTGCCTGGTAATGGCCGTTACCAGCGCCCTGCATCCCCGTACCCGGGCAGCCGGGCGTGAAAAAGAAGGTGCGCTGGGAACCATCCGTGAGATGGCGCACCATAAACAGCGTGCTGAAGAATACGGCGGCCCCTGGTATCTTTCTTCCAAAGGATTTGCTTTCTTTGTTTGTACGGCTACCTTGATACTTGTAATTTCCTTTTGGTAACCGATGCACCGCCAAGCCGATTGTTTATACATGATGAGCCTGTGACAGGACGTCCTGTGGTGCAAGAATAAGTTGTTTAATGACTCTGAGTTGCAGTTCTTTAAAATATAAACGAACATTACCATCGTTGTGACATCCGCGAAATGGCTTCGTATGCCGCCTTGAATATCAAAATGCTCGCTTAGCGCAGGACGACGTGCCACACATGTTTTTGTGGATTGGCTTGCTCACAGACAACTTTTCCCGGTTAGAAAACCGGTCTAAACAAATGTACACAAACGCATAAATTATGAACATAACCTGGGTTCGAACGAATTAAAAAGAAAAGTATAGCTGTTTTAAGCGCCCACGCTTGAAACAAGATAAGTGTGGACGCTTATTATAATCACGAGTTTTTTCTATGCAGAGCTTTGTTACTCTTGTCGAACTCTTGTTAACATACCCATTTGCTGCTATGAAAACGTTATTTCCCCTCTTTCTCATTTTGACTTCCGTGATCGCGATGGCGGCCATCACACCTGAAGTACAGGCCCAGTCACAGCAGGAGCCGCTGGGCGTGATGACCTACAACATTCGGTATGACAATCCCGATGATGCTCCCAATACGTGGGACAACCGCAAGGACCGAGTGACAAATCTCGTTAAATTTTACGAACCGGCCTTCCTGGGGACTCAGGAAGCGCTTTTCCACCAGCTTGAGGATATTGACCGTGCACTCACCGACTACCGGTGGATCGGCAAAGGCCGGAAAGACGGGAAGAAAGGCGGCGAATTTTCTGCAATTTTCTATGATCCCCGGAAGGTGGAGCTGGTTGCCGGCAGCGACAGTACGATCTGGCTTTCCAAAACGCCCGGCCAACCCAGCAAAGACTGGGACGCCGCCCTGCCCCGGGTCGTAACGTGGGGAGAGTTTGAGGTTAAATCCAGCGGGGACCGTGTCTTTGTTTTTAACACGCATTTTGATCACGTGGGGGAGAGGGCCCGCGCCGAAAGCGCTCAAATCATCATCGACACCATCGAAAAAATAGCGGGTGATCGGCCCGTCGTGTTGATGGGGGACTTCAATATCGTCGATGAAAGCAAACCCTATCAAATATTGACTTCTTCATCCATGGCAGATGCCATCCATACGTCCGAGCTCCCGCACGTGGGACCGGCCTTTACCGGCGGGGGATTTGAGGTGCAGATTCCCTCACAGGGCCGTCGGATCGATTACATCTTTACCAATAACGCAGTTGAAGTCCTCAAACACGCTACCATTACTTCTTTTCGGGAGGGCTATTATCCTTCGGATCATCTCCCGGTTTTTGCGGAAATACGGTTGAAGTAAGTTCAACTGTCATCGCTCCGCTCTGCCTTGGTTAAACGCCCGCGAACCTCTTCTGCGGACGCCTGATCCAGCCTGCCCGCCTCTTCTGCCCTGTCCACGGTCTGTTGCCCCAAAACGGTGTATAACATCCGTAGCTCCCGTTGATTACTCAACAGCTTTAGATGTTGGGTGACGGTTTCCACGTCACCACGGACAATCGGTCCGCTGATGGCCTCCGGGAAGGAGGTGGACTGAAGGTTCTGCAAGGTTGTGTCAATGAGCGGGTAAAGGGCCCCGCGGACCTGCTTCTTATCCAGTCCGCTCAGTCCGCCGGTCTCGGCTGCGGCGTCCAGCAGGGTTATAAGATAGTTGGAAGCGAACACGGCCGCAGCGTGCAGGTGGGATTTCTGTTCTTCGGTAACGATCAGTGTTTCGGCTCCCAGCAGCTGGGCCATGCGCTCGAGCAGCGGGAAGGCCGCGTCATCGCCCTGCAGGCTGAAATAAATATCATTAAAATCGCCAGCACCCGAATAGGCATTAAAGGTTTGCAGGGGATGCATGGAGGCGGTCCGGGCTCCTTTTTCTTTTAGTGCCTCCAAAAGAGCGGCGGATTCGTTGCCCGAGCAGTGGACAAACGTCCTGTCCGAGAAATCATCGCCGAGTGCGGACAGCCGGTCCGCAACCTCAGCAATCGCTGCATCCGTCACCGTCAGAAACACCACCTCCCCCAGTTGTCCCAATGAGGACGGAAAGGAGGAGGCCGTCGCTACTCTGTGCGTTTCGGCCATGGCCTTCAATTTTTTCCGGTTACGGCTGAATACGCTCCTCAGCTCGAGGTCATGACCGGCAAGAGCCTCAGTCAAGGCAGACCCCAGGGCTCCCAGGCCAATAACAGTTATTTCAATATCAGATATGTTCATGCTATATTATCTCCGTTGAATCCTTCTCCCGCAAAGACAGCCGGAGGTCCTGGCTGGCAGCCTCCTCCCGGTAAAGCTTCCGGGTTTTCGACATGTCCTTTTCTGTTTCCCGCATGATGTAAGAAAGGGTATTCATATGAAATATCTATCATGATTACTGATAAAATGCTATTGCCAACCAGTGTTCCCGGTATGCAAAACTACAAACTTTGGCTCTATTATTACTGTCCAGGTCTACGATAAACTCCGCTCCCTCCCGCTGCACACACACCTCGTTCATATTTAGCCGCAAACCCTGTCCCCGCAGCTTGACATACGCTTCCTTGATAGTCCACAGGCGGATGGTCGGAATATCGAGTCCGTTTCGCCGTTCGACGGGATGCATCATCCGTGCGCGTACCCGGTCGGAGACATTTCGATCCAGCGGTTCCACGTCAATGCCGATCGGCTCGCTCGAACTGAGTCCCCCAAATACCACCCGGTCGGTATGGGCGATGCTTGCTTCGAACCGTGATGAGGACGTTTCGGCAAAAGGATTTCCCAATTCATTTTTACTGACTATAAACGCTTCGCCCGGCACCCCCCACTCCCCGGCCAACTGCCTGAGCAGCCGCCGGGATGATGCGAACTCTCGCTTGCGCTTTTCATTATGAAATGACTCCAGTTCCCGCCGTTCTTCGCTGCTTAGCTGCTCCAGCAGTGTTGGCGTAAGCGCCTCGAGCTCTTGAAGGGCAAAGATGCTCTTAAACGGCGGTGAATCGGTCAATTCTGTAAGAATGTCGATCATATACAATGGTCCGGACTCAAACAAACTTTTTAATTATAAACAGCTATTTAAAGGAGCGCTTAAAAAACGGTTCTAATGGCCAATTAGTGTATTTTCGCTAATCCACCATCCTCATTTATGCCTTCCATGCGTCAGTTTTAAATGTACCCGGGGGTTAATATTGATCAGAATACCTGGCTTTTCAAAGATTCTATGCTTAAAGACTCCCAACAGTGTACTGTTTGCGCTTTTAAACCTACAAAATTACTGCTTTTATTCGATGATAAAAATTGATGATATAAAATTCAGCCCGCTTTCCCCATCCCCCCAATTTTTTGCCTAACCTTCTCATAAGGCATTGACCTGTAACATATGGGCCTCCTGGGTATTGCCCCTGCGCGGGATATGAATCACGGCGAACGTTGTCCCCCTGTTGCGTCACCTGGCAGAGGAATAAAATCCCCGCCGACAATTGGGATATAGAAAAAACTCACAATTCTCTGGCTAATTCCCTATTTTTAGCAACTTAAAATCATATAACTATATCAGAACAAAGTTTAGCCTTTTTTCCATGAGCAACACTGAATCTTCAGTAAGTGAACAACACGAAATTCGTCTCGAAAAACTCCAGGAACTTCGGGAAATGGGCGCGAATCCCTATCCCTACGAATTCGACGTCACCCATACCAGCCAGTACATCCTCGAGCATCCCGAGCTGATAAAACAGGACGAGCAGGACCCCGGCGAGGTTGAGCGGGTTTCGGTGGCGGGACGTATTATGACGCGCCGCATCATGGGCGGATCCACGTTTTTTAACCTTCAGGATTCCAGGGGGGAGATTCAGGTCTACCTCAGACGCAACGATGTGGGAGAAGAGACCTACAACACCATTTTCAAAAAACTCTCCGATATCGGGGATATTGTTGGCGTTAAAGGATATGTATTCAAAACCGGTACCGGCGAAACCACCGTCTACGCCGAAGAATTCCAGTTGCTCAGCAAGACGCTCCGTCCCATTCCGGTACCCAAGGAGGTGGAAGCGGAGAATGGAGAGACCAAAGTGTATGACGCATTTACCAATAAGGAACAGCGCTATCGCCAGCGGTACCTCGATCTGATCGTTAATCCCGGGGTGCGCGAGGTCTTTCAACAGCGAACCGAGATGGTTCAGGCGATGCGCAGCTTTATGAACGACGAGGGTTATATGGAAGTGGAAACGCCCATTCTGCAGCCTATCTACGGCGGCGCAACGGCCGAGCCGTTTGTGACGCACCACAATGCCCTCGACATGAAACTGTACCTGCGCATTGCCAACGAGCTGTATCTCAAGCGACTGATCGTCGGAGGTTATGACGGGGTGTATGAATTCTCAAAGGATTTTCGGAACGAGGGACTTTCCCGCTTTCATAATCCCGAGTTTACCCAGGTTGAACTGTATGTTGCTTACAAGGACTACAACTGGATGATGGATTTTGTGGAAGCGATGGTCGAGCACGTCACCAAATCGCTGCATGGCTCGACCAAAGTGACGGCAGGCAACCATGAAATAGACTTTCAGCGCCCCTGGCCGCGCATCCCCATGTTCGAGGCGATTGAAAAGGAAACCGGCAAAGACCTGTATGGCAAGGATCTTGAAGCATTGAAGGAAGCGGCCGGTGATCTGAATATTGAACTCGAGGAAAGCTTCGGAAAAGGAAAGATTATTGATGAAATTTTCGGCGAGTACGTGGAACCGAAACTCATTCAGCCGACCTTCATTACCGACTACCCCATTGAAATGAGTCCCCTCGCCAAAAAACATCGTGAAAAAGAGGGATTGGTCGAGCGTTTCGAGTGCATCTGCAACGGCAAGGAAATTGCCAATGCGTTCTCCGAGCTGAATGACCCGATTGACCAGCGGGAACGTTTTGAGGAGCAGGCGCGCCTGCGTGCCGATGGGGACGAGGAAGCCATGGCCCTGGATGAGGACTTCCTGCAGGCCCTCGAATACGGGATGCCTCCCACGGCGGGACTGGGTATCGGGATCGACCGGCTGGCAATGATTATGACGGATTCCGAGTCCATCCGGGATGTCCTGTTTTTCCCCCTGATGAAACCGGAAAAGTAGGTACTGGTTATTTGTTATTGGTTAATGGGCGGAAACGCTGGTAACAATGAAAATGAATCGGTATCAAATGATCCTTAATAAATAACCACGCCGCAATGAAATTCGAATGGTATCTGGCGCTCCGGTATTTTAAAGGCAAGCGCAAAGACTCGCGGTTCCTGAGTTTTATCAAAGCGATGGCGATTACCGGTGTGGCCGTCGGTTCGGCGGGACTGCTTATCGCCCTGTCGATCGTGCATGGTTTCAAATCCGCCATCGACGACAAGGTGCTGGGGTTTGCGCCCCACGTGACTGTCTCTACCTTCAGTGACCAACCGATCCTGCGATCGGATACGCTGCTTGCCGATCTCGCCGACTATCCCGTCATTCAGCAAGCCCAGGCGGTGGTAGAGGGACAGGCGATGGTGCAGTCGTCCGGGGAGGTTGCGGGCATCCTGGTGAAAGGGGTCGACGAGGAGGGGGATGT
>NZ_JBEPWZ010000172.1:0-6243 GCF_041642155.1 Fodinibius sp. | reverse complement strand
TACCGCTGGCCATTATAATGAGACTGGGCGGGGCCTTTACCGGGTGGGGCGATTTCGAAATCTACCTGCTTGCCATCGGGGTCATTTCGGCCATAACGCTTATTTATACCCTGATCGGCGGCATCAAGGCCGTGGTCTGGATGGATGTCATGCAGATGGTCGTCTATATCGGCGGGGCTATTTTTGCGGGGGTGGTCATGCTTGTCGATTTGCCCGATGGGTTGAGCGGGGCGATGTCCATGGCTTCCGATGCCGATAAATTGCAGCTGTTTGACTTTGGGTTTGACCTGGTCTTTGCGGATTTTCTTGCCCGGCCCTACACCTTTTTTACCGCATTGATCGGGGGCGCGGTGTTCTCGGTTGCCTCCCACGGAACCGATCAGCTGATCGTCCAGCGACTGCTTACGACCCGCAAGGTCCAGGATGGGCAACGGGCGCTGGTGTGGAGCGGCGTGGTTGTGGCTCTGCAATTCGGCCTTTTCCTCTTTATCGGTCTCTTGCTTTACGCTTTCTATGAAGCCCAGTCCGCCCAGCAGCTGGGACTGGCTACGACCGACGAAATATTTGCTAAATTCATCGTTGAAGAGCTGCCCGTCGGGTTTTCGGGACTGATTGTGGCTTCCCTTTTTGCGGCAGCCATGAGTAGCCTTAGTTCTTCCCTCAATTCCCTGGCATCCTCCACTACGTTTGATCTCTACAAACCTTATTTCGGTAAGGATAATACCAAGGCGGAAGATCTGCGGATGTCGCGGGTGATCACCATTGTATGGGCATGTATTCTGACCGGATCGGCCTTCTTTTTCGCCTTTCTCCAGCTCCAGGAGGGCGAACGTCCCGCCGTAGTTGAATTGGGCCTGGGTATCGCTTCCTATACGTATGGGGGCTTACTGGGGGCTTTTCTGCTGGGACGACTGTCGACCGGGCCGGACAAAACGGATGCGATGACCGGGTTCTTTACCGGGCTGGTTTCCCTGCTGTTTATGGTTGAGGGCCCGATCCATAACCTGTTGCCGGGCGAACCCCTGGCGATTGCCTGGCCGCTCTATACGCTGGTAGGGAGTCTGGTCGTGGTGCTGGCGGGACATCTATCCCATTGGATCCGGAAATAACAGCGGTTCCCCGCCCGCGTAATTTTCTTGCTCGTTTTTTGGAGTTGAAGACGGGATCCAGATGAAAGGAGTAGTCTGTCATTGAATATAATCGGAACGAGAAGACGGTTCTATGGGTTTCTTCAAGGAATTTTTTAGTAAATCGCACGGGAGGATTTGCCGTTAAAAATTTTAGGAACTGGCAAAGACTCTATGAGTTATTTTAAAGGGTTTTTCCTTGTATCGAACGGCGTTATATTATCTGATATTTGTCCATTATACAGCTAAAAGAGAAATGACACCTGACCGCATGACATAACAAGGAATTAGCGATATCCCGGAAGATCTGAAAAGAAGCTTAATGCGCCGGTATAACTTGTATGGGTATATATGATCTTTAAAAAGGCAGCTTTTTTTGTATTGATACCCTTCATTTGCCTGGCGGCCTGCGCACCGGATCCGGGGCCGGGAGGGAAAGAGGGGATCTCCGGAACGATCCCGGCCGTAGATTCACTCGTCCAACGGGAGATAGCCGCCGGCCATATTCCCGGGGCGGTTGTCCAGATAAAAAAAGAAAACCGGATCCTGCATCGCGCGGCCTACGGCTTTGCACAGAAATACGAGTACGGGATGCGTCCGCTGGACGAACCGGATTCCATGCACACGGATCACCTGTTTGACCTGGCATCGCTGACCAAGGTTATGGGGACCACCCTCGGGGTCATGCTCCTGGCAGATGCGGGTTCCCTGTCCCCGGACGATCCGGTACACCAGTACCTGGACAGCTTTCAGGGCCCAGCGAAGTCGAAGGTAACCATTCGCCATTTGCTGAGTCATACCTCGGGACTTCCCCAGTGGGTGCCGACGTATTATCATGCTTCGAATGCTGAAGAACGGTTCCGCTATATGACCTCGCTGCCGCTGAAGTGGCCGGTGGGAAAGGAGCGGCATTACAGCGATCTCGGATTTATGCTGCTGGGCGATATCATTGAGCGGGTTTCGGGGCGGCGATTGGATGACTACTTGCACCAGGAAGTGTATGGACCGTTAAACCTTCAGTACACAATCTTCAATCCCCTTGATGAAGGGTTCCCGGAAAAAGCCATCGCTGCAACCTCCCATGGTAATCCCTTTGAAAAGCAGATGGTCTACGACGATGATTTTGGCTATGACGTGAATGTCGCTCCTCAAGCCTGGGACGGCTGGCGGGAGTATACGCTCCGCGGCGAGGTCAACGACGGCAACGCATGGCATGCTCACGGGGGAGTGGCGGGACATGCGGGACTTTTTTCGACGGTGGATGACCTGCAGGTGCTCCTCGACCTGTGGGTAAACGGGGGTAAGATGAACGAAAAACAGTTCCTTTCGGCGTCGGTGATGGATACGTTCCTCACGAAAGGCCCGCAGGGGAACGGTCTGGGATGGGCGATGGAGAAGCATATCATTTCCGCTGAAGGAAGTCCCGACGGTACCTTCGGTCACACCGGCTTCACCGGAACCAGCGTCGTTGTGGTACCGGAGGATTCCCTGTCCGTTATACTGCTCACCAACCGCCAGAACGCGGGCCGGCAGGAAAACGGCTACTATTTTGATTTGGGTCCCCTGCGCCAGGCTATATTTGATGAAGCTGTTGGCGGCCATTAAAGTTTCTATTGTTGAAGTACAGACACCCTGTGTGAACTCTCTGAGGTCGTTCGGCTCAAGTAGTAAAGTTTCTATTGTTGACATGAAGTATAGAATGGCAAGAGGAGGCGAAAAAATGATAGGCTGCGTCATATAAACTGTTGAAGAATCGCAGCGGTCAGTTGACTTCGTCTCTCAGCGTAACGGAGAGCCGCCGCCTGCAAAAGATCACATGATCATGTTAATTCATCGGTTCGCAGAAATATTACCTTATAGACAGGCGTTAGTCGTGATACAAGTATACGCCTTAATACCAAATCAGGTGAGTTTATTATTATCAACATTAAATGGAGAAAATTATGAAGCCTCTCAGCCTTTTGTTAGCCGTGTTATTTTTTATTTCATGCGAGGGACCCATGGGACCGCCGGGAGAGCCGGGACCTGCGGGGGATGATTTTATCGGCCAGGCGTTTGAGGTAGAGGCTTATTTTAATGACTCCAATGACTATAGCGAGGTTTTTGAGATTCCGGGAAATATCGAAATGTATGAGACCGACATCATAGCTGTCTATTGGCTTTGGGATGTTGATGAAGAGGCGGGGGATGTGTGGCAGCCGTTACCTGCGTCCGTTTATTTTGATGACGGCGGCGAAATGCAGTATGCTTTCGATCATACGGCTGGAGATGTGCAGCTCTTTCTGTATGGTAATGTGGACCTGAGCACGGTTGGCGACGACTATACGCAGGAGCAGTTTTTTAAAGTTGTAATTCTGCCGGTTGAGTACGTGGAGACCAACAATGTGGATATGAGCAACATGCAGGAGGTTATGAAGGCAGTGGACGAGAGCAAGGTGGAGCGTTTGCGTCCGGTGCAGTAGAAAGATCGGTGATGAATCGATTCTTTGTCATTATTAAAACCCTTTGCTAAAACAGGAATTTTAGTCGATATCAAAGCCTGAGCGCATTCAAAATCCTCAGATATTGTAATATATGCTGTGGTTTTGAATGTGCAAAAATGCAGGGATTGGCCAAAAGAACGGTTTTGCAAAGCGTTCTATTATTTTAAATTAGTGCTTGACTCTGGGGTATGGTACAGGGCTTATATTATAGTCGAACGGTATTTTATAATAAAAAAATAGTTTTGTTATGCCATTACAAAAAGGAGAAGTATACCAATGTCCCGATGAAAGCTGTGGATGTGAAGTCACTGTAACCAAAGGAGCACCCAGCGACTGCTCGGGTACTCAGAATCCAACGTGTTGCTGCGGTAAGACCATGGTAAAGAAAAGTTAATAGTCCAGCATCCGGGTTAATCGACCCGGATGTTTCTATAATATTGTAATGTTACATACAGCTGTAACCTTCGAGGACAGAATGGTGACTTATTATGTTTGAGGACATGGAGAAAAAATATAAGGACCGAGTTACCTATAAGATCGGCGAAGTAGCCCGTCGCGCGGATGTCACCAAAGAAACCGTGCGGTACTACGAAAAACGGGAGCTGATCCCCAAGCCCGACCGGCGGCGCTCCGGCTATCGCATCTTCACCCAGCGGCATATCGATCAAATTAAATTTATCAAGCGGGCACAGGAACTGGATTTTACCCTTAGTGAGATTAAGGAACTGTTGGAATTGCGTCTGGATGATAAAACCACCTGCTCGGAAATCAGAAGTGAAGCCCGGGAAAAATACCAGGATGTCGCCGAAAAAATAGAGGACCTGCAGCGCATAAAAAACACGCTGATCGAATTAATTGATTCCTGTTCCGGGGAAGGACCCAAAGGGGATTGTCCCATTCTGGATGCGCTGGAAGGAGAGGCAAAAACCGGTTTTATGGTTAATACCAAATCAAACAACTGACATTCTATGAGTACGATAACCCTGGAATCAACCATTACCTGTTCGAATTGTGGCCATAAAACTACGGAAACAATGCCCAGGGATTCCTGTCAGTTTTTCTGGGAATGTCCGAATTGCAGAGAAGTGTTACAACCCACGGAAGGAGACTGCTGCGTGTTTTGTACTTATGGAGATACTCCTTGTCCACCTATCCAACAAGAATAGAGTTGCTGCCAAGGTCTTATAGTTAGATTCGATTTTCTAAAAAACAGATACGCTAAAGTTGGTTTCTTGGGCACTGTTATTGCCGCATTATATTGTTTTAATCGAATACTGGTCTGGACATTTGCAGCTATAGGTATCACAGCCTACATTGCCTATCTGGATTATGTATTACGTCCAGCGTTGGTATTATTTATGGAAGGAGGGTACAGGCGATACCATAAGAAATCTCTAAATCAAACTGATTTGCAATGATAGAATACGACGCGATAATTATCGGTACAGGCCAGGCCGGCCCGTCACTGGCAGCCCGTTGCGCAGAAGAAGGTCTGAAAACGGCAGTTATAGAACGGCACTTATTTGGAGGCACATGTGTTAATACCGGTTGTACTCCAACAAAAGCACTGGTGGCAAGTGCGCGCGCAGCCCATATGGCTAACCGGATGGATGATTTCGGGATATCCATCGGCGGACCGGTTACAGTTGATATGCAGAAAGTGAAGGCCCGCAAAGATGCTATTGTGAAAGAGTCTACCGAGGGCGTGGAGAGCTGGATGAAAAACACAGAAAACCTGACGGTATACGAAGAACACGCCCGTTTTGAAAAACCAAAGGTACTGTCAGTCGGGGATGAGCACTTAACGGCAGATAAGATTTTCATGAATGTGGGGGGACGCGCGTTTATCCCGCCCGGATTTGAAGAGGTGGATTACCTGACAAATTCCAGCATGATGGAACTGGATACGGTCCCTGAACATCTCATAATCGTCGGCGGGGGATATATCGGACTCGAATTCGGCCAGATGTACCGGCGGTTCGGCAGTAACGTGACTATTATTGAGCAGGGAGAACAGTTGTTGTCTAAAGAGGATGAGGATATATCACAAGCCATTCAAACAATCCTGGAAGATGAGGGCGTCGTTTTTCGTTTTAAAGCCGAATGCCTGGGCGGAACTAATAAAAAAGGCAAGGTGGTCGTTGATGTGGATTGTACTGAGGGTCCTCCCGAAATTGAGGGATCTCACCTGCTGTTGGCTACGGGCCGGCGACCCAATACCGACGACCTGGGACTGGAAAATACAGAAATTGAGACGGATGACCGGGGCTTTATCCAGGTCGATGACCAGCTAAGAACTACCGCTGAAGGGGTTTGGGCACTCGGCGATTGCAACGGAGAAGGCGCTTTTACCCATACCGCCTACAATGATTTTGAAATTGTGGCCGCCAACCTGTTTGATGATGACCCGCGTCGCGTTTCCGACCGCATAATGTGCTATGGATTATTCATTGATCCCGCATTGGGGCGGGCTGGCATGACCGAAGCTCAAGCCAGGGCCTCCGACCGCAATGTGTTAATGGGCAAAAGGTCGATGGATCGAATTGCACGGGCCAAAGAAAAGGGAGAGACCAAAGGTTTTATGAAGATTCTCATTGACGCCGATACCGACGAAATCCTTGGCGCGGCGATAC
>NZ_JBEPWZ010000171.1:0-6248 GCF_041642155.1 Fodinibius sp. | reverse complement strand
TCACCACTTCAAGGAAAAAAAGATCAATAACAATAATACCCAGGAAGGTCGCACCGAAGATAGGGATCAGCAGCGATTTCCTGCGTTTGAGACCGCTGCGGTCAATGGTGGCAAAATCGGCCACCAGCACCATAACCATGATCCACCCGGCATTTATCCACGCATTATCGTACTCAAAAAGGTATTCCAGGTAGTACCCCACGAACAACAGTTGCAGGACCATCCGCAGCGAAGCGGTGAATAATTTCCTGTTGAGTCCGGTTTGGTACTTCCACAAGATCCATGCTGGCAGCAGCAAAATCAGGAAGGCGACCGCAAGTTGTATCCATGATAAATCTATAATATCCATTAGCTTAGCTCTATGATATTATCGGCGTATTCGATCCAGAAGGGATCGTGCGAGGTGGAGACGATCGTTTTATTTTTTGTATGTGCCAGTAATATATCCGCTGCGCGTCGTTTTGAAGCCCTGTCAAGGGCAGAGGTGGGCTCGTCCAACAGCAGAATCGGTTTGTCCAGCAGGTGACAGATCGCCAGGCCCACGCGCTGGCGCTGTCCCGTTGAGAGCGCCCTGAACGGTTTGTCAAGGTTTTCTGAGGACAATCCCAGTTGCCTTAATGCCCTCATGTAGGTTTCGCGGCCGGGGGACTTTGCCTGGTTGGTTGCAAAGCAAAACGGCTTCCGGATTACCTCTTCCACGGTCCCGCTGCCCAGATCCAGGTCCTGCGGCAGCCAGGCGGTGTCCCTGCGTATATCCCGCCCGTCCTTGCCGCTGTTAAATTGAATAGACCCTCCGGTGGGTTTCAGAAAGCCCAGGAATAATTTCAGCAAAGTGCTTTTCCCGGAGCCGGATTCTCCTTTGAGGATCGTATGCTTCCCCTCCGCTATGCGACAGCTGAACGCTTCCAGCACCACTTCATCGCCGAAACGGACCGTCAGATCGGAACAGGTTATAAGCGAATCCCTTTTACGCATTTTTACCATGAAGAGAACATATTGATGCTGATATTTGTTAAGAAGCCTGCCGCCATTCAGATGCTTCCTTTGTAATCTATACGGTATACGTGGTTAAACAACTATGGTATATAAATTTTATGTTCTAAAAAAGCACTTTGAAAGGGGTTTTCATAATTAGTGGAAATGACACAAAAATGCTAAATTTAGTCCTTGGTTTTAATCAGGCGATTTTTATCAATTTATAAAAATAAGCATATGGAATTTCAACAAATACAAAAACGACTGTTTTCGATACTGATCTGTATCATGCTGCCTGTAATGGCAGCGGGACAGGTTACATCACCTGAACAGGGACTGACGCCTCTTCAGGTAGCTCACCTGCAGCAGGTTGATGAAATTGCCGTATCACCTTCGGGCGATAAGGCCGCCTACACCGTAAGTAAGCAGGCTGACCCGCGGAAGGAAAATAAACCGGCTGAAAGCAGCCTCTACGTACGCGATTTGTCATCTCCGGAATCCATTCCATTTGTGACAACCATTGATGTTAGCAATATCGCTTTTCGTCCACAGAAAGGAAGTATCACGTTTTTAGGCAAGCGTGAGAAAGATAAAAAGGTCGGGTTATTCGAAATTTCGTTATCGGGCGGAGAGGCCCGGCGTATCTTATCCTTTCCTACCGATATAACAAGTTATTCATGGGCCGATGACGGTAACATGCTGGTCTTTCTGGCCTCGGATACCACCACCGAGCCGGAACCCACCCTGCCCTATGAACCGAGAATTTATGAAGAAAACCTCACAAACCAGCGCGGGTTTATAACGGATCTGTCTGCCGAGGATCATCAATCCCGGCAGATACAGGTGGAGGGTTCGGTGTACCAGGCGGAATGGGGACCCGAACAAAAAAAGCTGGCCATCGCGGCGGCACCGACGCCCCTCGTGGATGATTACTATATGCACCAGCAGGTGATGATTGTGGATTCCCTGGGACAGCAGATACTGACGGAAGTGGACCATGAGGGAAAACTGGGTTCTCTGGAATGGAGCCCTGACGGAACGAAGCTGGCGATGCTGGCCGGTGCCGATATCCACGATCCGGTGGCGGCCCGGCTGCATATCGTCTCAGCAGCGGATGGGGCTGTGCAGCAAATTCAGTCCCGGTTTGAGGGAGCGTTTGAGCAATTTCAGTGGACCGGCGAGAATGAACTTCACTACCTGGCCAGCAAAGGGGTCTGGTCCATCTACGGCAGCATTACCGCAGACGGCTCCACGATGGAACGTATTGTTGATGAAGGAGGTCCCTACCTGGAGCGCTTTGACCGGGCTGCTGACGGTACCGTTATTTTCGTTGCTGATCATGCCACGCATCCCCAGGAGCTGTACCACTATCATGCGGAAAAGGATACGGTCCAGCGACTGACCAACAGCAATGAATGGCTGGCCGATGTCGCCCTGGGACGGCAGGAAGCCGTCAGCTGGACCGCCCCTGACAGCACGGTCTTGCAGGGACTGCTGATATACCCGCTTAACTTTCAAAAAGGAGAAAAGTATCCTTTGATAACGACCGTGCACGGGGGACCCGAAGCACATTATGATAATGGCTGGATCACAAGTTATTCCAACCCGGGGCAGATGGGGGCGGCAGAGGACTATTTTGTGTTTTATCCCAACTACCGGGGTAGTACAGGGCGGGGCGAGGAGTTCGCCAAAAGCAGTCAGGGCGATATGGGTGGTGCAGAGTTCGATGATATTGTCGCAGGAGTCGACGAGTTGATCAAAGGAGGGCTGGTGGATTCATCCAAAGTAGGCGTTACCGGCGGCTCCTACGGCGGATACGCCACGGGCTGGATGGCCACGCGCTATACCGACCGCTTTGCGGCCGGGGTCATGTTTGTGGGCATCAGCAACAATATTTCAAAATGGGGAACCAGCGATATCCCTGAAGAGCTGTACCTGGTGCACGCCCGCGAGCGGATCTGGCAGGACTACCAGGGCTTTTTGGAACGGAGCCCCATCTATTATGCCGGGCAATCGGAAACGCCGCTGCTCATCATGCATGGCGAGGAGGACACCCGCGTTGATCCGAGTCAGTCGTATGAGCTCTACCGCCATATTAAAACACGTACGAATACGCCCGTGCGCCTGGTGCTGTATCCCGGCGAGGGACATGGCAACGTGAACGCAACGGCCCGTTACGACTACAGTATCCGTATGATGCGCTGGTTTAACAAGTACCTGAAAGGTGAAATGGATAACCAGCCGGATACCGAGCTGGAGATGCAAAGCAGGTCTGTCCAGAGCTAAGAATCTGATCGTTTCGGGCAGTCTGAGCGGCGTCCCCGGTTCCCGCCCGGCGGATTAGTCGTAAATTGCAAAATGATATATACGGAGGTTGCTTTTAGTTTGCTAACTATTACTTTTAAGTAATAATTAACCAATCCCTTACCGTTATGACTAAATTAATCACAACACTCATTGCTGTTTTGGTTGTCGTTTCTGCTTTTGCCTTAACCGAAAAGCCCGAAACCGATGTAGAGGTGGATGCTGAAGTAGAGGTATCCATTTCCGAATGGGAAGTGCCGTGGGAGGACAGCCGTCCCCGCGATCCGTATGTAGCCCCTGACGGCGATATCTGGTTTGTCGGACAACGCTCTCATTACGTGGCGGAGTTCGACCCCGATACGGAATCATTTCAAAAGTTTGACCTGGAAGAGGGTGCCGGTCCCCACACCGTCATTGTAGATAAGGATGGAACGCCCTGGTACGCCGGCAACCGCGCCAATCATATCGGTACCGTCAATCCGGAGAGCGGAGAAATCAACAAGTATTTAATGCCGGAAGACAACAGCGCACGCGACCCGCATACGATGGCCTTCAACCGTGAAGGCGATATCTGGTTTACCTCGCAGGGCGCCAACTCGGTCGGTAAGCTGGGCGTGGAAACCGGGGAACCCGAAATCATAGATGTGCCGACCCCGCGGGCACGTCCCTATGGCATCATCATGGACCAGGATATGGAGCGTCCCTGGATCTGCCTGTTTGGCACCCATAAGCTGGCGACTGTCGATCCGGGTACGATGGAACTCATAGAGATCGAGCTCCCCAGCGAAGATGCACGTCCCCGCCGCCTGGCCCAGACTTCGGACGGCACGATCTGGTACGGCGATTATGCCCGCGGCTATATCGGCCGGTATAACCCTGGCGACGGTTCATTTGAAGAATGGAAGATGCCCTCCGGGGAGCAGTCCCGTCCCTATGCTGTGACCGCAGACGACCAGGATCGTATCTGGCTGGTAGAGACGGGCGTGAATCCCAATATGTTTGTGGGTTTTGATACCGAGGAGGAAGCATTTATCAGTTCCGAGCCGGTTGAAAGCGGCGGGGGCACGGTTCGACACATGGTCTTTCACGAACCCACCAATTCTATCTGGTTCGGGACCGATACCAATTACCTGGGACGGGCCCAAATTCAATAACAGAAGGGAATATGTCGAACAATATCAATAGTTTAATCTTTAATGTGTTACTATTTCGTGAATAACCCGGGTTACGCATATGTGAGGATGTTGAACGTGCAAAAATGCAGAGATGACCAGAAGAACAGTTTTGCAAAAGCCTTCTAAGCAAATATACCGGATGAATTACAGCTCGCTGGCGACGGTCTATTTCGCCAGAGGAGTATAGCTTACTGCAATATTATGCTACGACTGCTTATCCCTCCCGTGGTTACCCTGCTGATGGCATTCACGCTATCGGAGAACCCCTCCGTGCCGGTAACGGAAGACCATTCCGCCTATCCAGAGCATCTGACCGGCGCTTTTACCGGCGGATTCGGTGAACAAACCTGCCGGAGCTGTCATTTCGATTACGATTTAAATCCCGGCGAGGGCCGACTTTCTGTCTCGGGAGTGCCGGGACGCATTACGGGGGGGGAAACACTCGAGCTGCGGATCCGCCTGGAACGGGAGGAACTGGGACGCGCCGGGTTTCAGCTTTCGGCGCGATATGCGGAAGGGAAACAGGCTGGGAGCTTCGAGATCGGTGACAATGACCGTATGATGTTCAGTAAGGCCGCGCCCGACTCGGTGGAATATCTTCAACATTCATCCCGTGGCAGTGAACCGCTCAGGGAGCAGGAAACGAGCTGGACCGTCACCTGGCGGGCGCCGCAGTCACTTGCCGGTCCGGTCACCTTTCATGTTGCAGCCAATGCGGCGAACGGGGATCAGTCGGAATTCGGTGACTTTATTTATACCGAAGAGATCACTGCAAACCCTGATTAGAGCACATACCAGTAGTCTATTCTCAACCAAAGCGACGGTTTTTTCGGTTCAACCGGAAGTAATCGCATACTTTATTGGCATTATTCCTCTAAATGTTGTTTTATTACATTTCATCTGACAACACATACGTTGCACAGGTAGTCCCTTACTTCTAAAAGCGGGATGAAAAATAAGGGACCCCAGCTTTTTTTTGCACTCTACATAATAAATAAATGACTCTTATCTTATGTTAAAACGATTAAATTCTACTATGCTAAGTGAGTTTGTTGATGCCAAAACCTCCGCTATGATCTTGAGGGTCTTGGTGGCCTTTTTCATGATCTATGGTCATGGCTTCGGCAAAGTCATGAATGTATTGGGGGGTAACCTTCAATTTTTAGACCCGATCGGTATCGGCCCGGAAGCATCCCTTATCCTGGCTGCTTTTGCGGAAGGGATCTGTGCCTTTTTAGTACTCATTGGATTCTGGACGCGCCTGGCTTCCCTGATCCTGGTCATCAATATGAGTGTCGCCATCTTTTTCCACCATATTCCCTCGGGTGATGCCTTCGGAGATTTCGAGGCGGCCGCACTTTACCTGGTGGCATTTATCGTAATCTTCTTACTGGGACCCGGTAAATTTGCCATAGACAAGGGCAGGTAACTACTCACTATGAGCAATAAGCTCCCAGAGCTCAACCTTGACCATATCGCGTGTTTCATAAATCGTAGCAAACAACTCCGGGATATTGGCATTTGTTCCTATCGCCTGGTTGATAATTTCGTTGGTAAAACCGTACTCAATATGGGCTAACTGTTCATAAAAATTACCGGTAGCAAAATTGTAGCCATATTCCACCCCTCCGGGAGTGATAAGGGAATAGACTTCCCAGCCCGACATGATATCCTCCTCAATGCGCGCGTTGTGGATCGGCTTTGCCACTTCATCCTCCAGCATCAGGTAATCCGGATTTTTATCGGGCGCCACTTCCATATAATCCATCGACATGTACCTGGTGGGATGATTCC
>NZ_JBEPWZ010000170.1:0-6336 GCF_041642155.1 Fodinibius sp. | reverse complement strand
ACCCTAATTACTGAGCACCTTATTACTACACATAATGTTTCTAAAATTGCATATCTCAGCGGTCCCCAGGAAGTATCGGTCGGACGCAAGCGGTACCGGGGATTTATGGATGCCCTGGAAAAACATACCATCCCCGTGAATGACGACTGGATTATTGAAGCGGGGTTTCAGGAGAAGTCCGGCTACAACGCCATGAATAAATTGCTTACCCTTCCCCCCGAAAAACGTCCCGATGCCGTAGTGACGGTCAATGATCCCTGCGCCATAGGGGCGATCCAGGCCATGGGCGAGGCCGGCTTATCCATACCGGACGATTTTGCCATTGTTGGATTTACCGATGACGTCCGCGCAGAGCTGCTCAAGGTACCGCTTACCACCGTTCATCAACCCGCCTATGAAGTGGGAAAGAGGGCCGCTCAAAAATTGATCCGGACCATCGAAAATGAAGAGGAGCCCGCCGAGAATATCGAGGTGCTCACGACGCTGAAGATACGGGAGTCGTGCGGGTGTGGAAAAAAGTGATGCGTTAGCACCGCAGTTTTTAATGCATTATTTGGCAATGGTGAGAAGAAGTTCCTATTGTAAGCCACCTTTTCTGCAATTTAAAATGAAAAAAAATTCCATAATTTTTTATTTGTAAATAAAATGACTTGACAATAGTATAAATTGATCATCATCTTTTTATCGATGAAGATGGAACCCGGTACCAGTACTTTGTCAATTTTAAGGAGGGACTGGAAATTTGGGGAGCCGAACTGGAGGACGTTTTTCATCAATAAAGCGAAATTCGAACAACCGGAAGGAGCAGGACAGCTGCAACTTAATATTTTGCCGCCTCACATAGAACCGAAACAGATCATAACTACAAAATCAGACTAACCTTAAGTAAATAGGCATCCCATGTTTAAACGTACGATTATCCTATTCTTTATCCTTGTATTAAGTATATCGCTCCCTTTTACCGTGTATGGTCAACAAAACGACTGGGAACCTGCTGAAGCGTCACTAATGTCTGAGTGGGCGGAAGAAGTGGGACCCGAAAATGCGCTGCCCGAGTATCCGCGACCCATGATGGAACGTGAGCACTGGCAGAACCTGAATGGGCTGTGGGAGTTTAAAATAACAGCCAAAGACAATGATTTTGGTGATTATGAGCAGCAGATCCTGGTCCCGTACCCGGTGGAGTCAGCCTTGTCAGGAATCGGTGAGATCGTAGGGGCCGACAACCGCGTGTGGTACAAGCGAAGCTTTCAGGTAGATAATCCCCATGAAGGGGGACGGGTTTTACTGCATTTCGGAGCCAGTGACTGGGAAACACATGTACGCGTGAATGGAGAATACGTCGGCACTCACCAGGGGGGGTACGATCCCTTTACGTTTGATATTACGGATCAGCTCGCAAAGGGTGAGCAGGAAATTGAAGTTACCGTCTGGGACCCGACGGATATTGGCTACCAGCCCGTGGGTAAGCAGACGCACGATCCGCGAAGCATCTGGTATACGGCGGTCACGGGAATCTGGCAAACCGTTTGGCTGGAATACGTTCCGGAATCCTATATTAAGGATCTGAAAATTACACCGGATGTGGATAACAGCCGGGTAAAAGTGGAAATCAGCGGCAAATATCTTTCCGATGGACACCAGGCCAGGGTGAAGGTATTGAAAGAAGGAGAAGTGGGTGGTGAGTCGGAAGGATTGCACAAACAGGACTTTCTTATTGAGCTGGATAATCCCGAGCTGTGGTCACCCGACAATCCTTTTTTGTATGATCTGAATGTGGAGCTACTCGATGAAAATGGTCAGGTAATCGACGAAGTATCCAGCTATTTTGGCATGCGCAAGATAGAAATTGCCAAAGCCGAAGATGGATATACGCGGTTGTTCCTGAATAATGAACCGCTTTTTCAGATGGGGCCGCTGGATCAGGGATGGTGGCCCGACGGACTCTATGCGGCACCCACAGACGAGGCCCTTAAATACGATATTGAAGTCACTAGGGATCTGGGCTACAATATGCTCCGCAAGCATGTGAAAGTAGAACCGCAGCGTTTCTACTACTGGGCCGACAAACTGGGTATTTTAGTCTGGCAGGATATGCCCAGCGGGGATATGCGCCCGGGACAAATTCCGGGGCGGACCGAAGAGTCGGCCCGTCAATTTAAGCAGGAGTATAAGCAGATGATTGATGCGTTCTATAATCATCCCTCCATCGTTATGTGGGTTCCGTTTAACGAAGGATGGGGACAATTCCAGACGGAGAAAATAGTCGAATGGACACAAAATTATGATCCGACACGGTTGGTTAATAACGCCAGCGGATGGACCGACCGTGGGGTAGGGGATGTCATTGACATGCATGAGTATCCGGGTCCGGATATGCCGGAGACGGAAGACAACCGTGCCGCGGTATTAGGTGAGTATGGGGGACAAGCACTGGTGGTCGAGGATCATCTCTGGCTGCAGGACTTCAGCCGTGCACCCAGTCATTACGAGACGTCTCAGTCGGAGACCAAACTGCATGAAACATACGACCAGATGATTGAGGAGCTGATGGAACTCAAAGACAATGGACTGGCAGCTGCTGTTTATACCCAGACAACCGATGTTGAGACGGAAGTTAACGGCCTGATGACCTACGACCGCGAAGTGGTTAAGTTTGATTTTGAGCATCTCCGGGAAATTCATGAAGCATTGATTGAGAACTGAATCATTCAAAATCGGGAAAAGGGAATTATGGAAAGACGCCACTTTATTAAGCTAAAGTGTTATAAGTCGAAAGTGAAGTAATTTATCAAAAACAGAATGTATGCATTATTCAAAATTATGGGTGCCTTTTGCCATACTGTTCATTTTAAACGGGTGCAGCGCTGCAGCTCAAACCAGTAATAAGCATCGTTTCACTGCCGAGTAGTCATAATCTCTTATTACGAATAATCGATGTTTCAGGAAATAATTAAAAACAAACTTTTGCCTGCCGTAACATTGACGGATGCTCACTCAGCACTTTCGGTAGCAGAGGCTTTACTGGAGGGCGGAATAAATGTGATGGAAGTCACCTTTCGAACTTCTGCGACGGCCGAAGCGGTCCGTGCAATAGCCAGGGAACTGCCGGAGATGCAGATCGGTGCCGGGACCATTCTGTCGGGTGACCAGCTGTCTGCGGCTCGGGAGGCGGGAGCCCAGTTTGGCTTATCCCCGGGATTTAATAAGAGGGTGGTTGAGAAAGCGCAAGAGTTTGAGTTCCCCTTTATCCCCGGGGTATCGACCCCTTCGGAGATAGAATTAGCCTTGTCGTATGGTCATAAGCTGTTGAAGCTATTCCCTGTGTCGGATTTGGGGGGTATACCGTATATCCGGAGCCTCGAAGGACCTTACCGGCATACCGGGGTCCGGTTTCTGGTCATGGGGGGAGTGGATTCGTCGAACCTGAGATCTTATCTGAAGAGCGAGATGGTAGCCGCAGCCGGTGGCTCGTGGCTTACCCCCTCCGATTTGATTCGGGAAAATAAGTTTGATCAGATGTCAAAAATCGTTCGGGAATCCGTAACGTTAGCTGATCAGATTTAGCCGACATTTGTGATGGGACTGCGGCCGTTAACGGTTAGTGGGGCATGGTTTTTTTGGCATAGGATTGTAGAGGATACACAAAACAGCCACAGTACTGCGCATACGTAAACGTAACGCTCCTGCATTAAATCACGGTATAATAGAGCAACAGGGCCATTGCAAAACCGGTGACGGAGATGATGGTTTCCATGGCCGTCCACGACTGAAGGGTCTGTTTCTCGGTTAACCCGAGGTATTTGTTAACCAGCCAGAACCCGCTGTCATTGACATGAGATAAGATTGTTGAACCCGCGGCAATGGCGATAACAATCAGTGCTTTTTCCGGTGATGTCATGCCAAATTCACTCACGACAGGAGCGACCATGCCCGCAGAGGTAATCATCGCGACGGTGGCCGAGCCCTGGGTGATACGGATAATGGCGGCCAGCAGGTACGCCAACACAATGGGGGCCACCTGGTAGGCCAGGATGGTTTGGGCTAAGGCTTCTCCCACACCACTGTCAATGAGAATTTCCTTGAATACGCCTCCCGCTCCGGTTACTAATATAATGAGTCCCGCGGGCGCCAGCGCTTTATCAGAGAACTTTAGCACTTCCGTGCCGGAAAAACCTTTTTGGTAACCGAGAAAATAGGCTGCCACGAGTGTGGCGATAATCAGCGCAATGAACGGGTGGCCCACAAACTGGATGAAGTTCACCCAGAACGCTCCTTCTGCGACCGTCTGGTTGGATTGCAGAACATCAAAAATAGTCGAGTTGACTATTAAGAACAGGGGCAGTAATATGACAACAAGAATAATGTAAAAATCCCATTTGTCCTCCAGGGAAGACTCATCGGTTTTACTTGTCTCACTAAAATCGGGGGGAGCAACATCAATCCTGTTACCAATATACTTTCCGAAAATGGGTCCCGCCAGGATCGCTGCCGGGACTCCGGCGGCAAAGCCGAATATAATGACCCATCCCAGTGATACGTCCATAATTTCTGCTACGGCAGTGGGACCGGGAGTCGGCGGGATGAAAGCATGGGTGACGCCCAGTCCGGCAAGAAGCGGTATGGCGTAAAAAAGGGTGGATTTATTGGATTTTCTTGCCAGCGCATAGACGATGGGAACAAGGATAATAAATCCGACATCCAGGAAAACGGGAATGGATATGATAAAGCCGGTGATTGTCAATCCCCAGGAAGTGCGTTCGGTACCAAATATTTGTACGATATTACGGGCCAGAGCTTCGGCACCGCCGGATATTTCGAGGAGCTTTCCGATGATGGACCCCAATCCCACAATGATGGCGATAAACCCTAAAATGCCGCCCATCCCTTCCTGTATGCTGTCCAGCACTTCCTGAAAACCCATCCCGGCACCTAATCCGACAAAAGCACTCACAATAAGGAGTGAAATAAAAGCGTGAATCTTGAGTCTCATCACGAGAAAGAGCAGTACGACAATAGCGATAAGCGTGATGAGCAATAAATATAGAGGTTCCCCCGTCATAATAGTCCGCGTTTAGTTAGTTAGTGATATTAATTAGTCTTAAAACAGTGCGCTGACCCAGCGATGTTACATCCTCTTCCGCCTTGATAACAGGGCGGATAACGTCCAATCCCAATGCATCCAATGCGGCCGCGTAATAACGCTGCAACTGATGACTGCCCCAGAGTATGACGGGATTTCGTTCAGCCCGCTTTATCTCTTTCAGTTCGGTCCCGATTAACAATCCGCTCAAAAAACCATAGTTATTGCCTTTATCCGAAGTATCCCCGATGAGCTCACGTGCACGGATACCAAATAATGAATGCAGTAAATTTTCTCTTTGAGCTTCCTCAACCCCTTTTATAAAATCCCGTCCGGGATCATCAGTACTGTTCCTATCCGCTGCAACGGAATGGGTCAGTATGCTTTGAGAGGACAAAACATCAAAAAGCTCCCCGGTCATATACGTTTTGAACGCGATAACCGTACGTTCTTCCACCACCACGTGTTTACTGTGAGTCCCTGCCAGGAGGAATAATCCATCCGTGACATTCAGTGTTGAATGCAGGCCCAGAAGTTCCGTTTCCTCGCCCCGCATGACATCATCGGATGAATGAAGTCCGGATACAAGGTATAAATCATAGGGAAACCGGTCCGTCGCTTCAACCATCTCGGTATTCAGTTCGGGATTGTCCAGCTCAAAGGGCAGGGGGGCGTAGGCGAGCTCTTTGATGCCGATACTTGAAGAGGCCATTCCGGACAGGATAATGGGCGGATGATCGAGATCAACGGGTGATATACTTTCCAGTTCTTCAATTTTTTGCATCAGAAAAGATTCATAAAAATCAATCCGGCTCAAAGAACCACCGTATGCTGTCCACCGCTTGTATGTTATTTTAATACCTGTATCATTTTCAATGGCGGCGACGACTCTTCCGGTGTCCGATGTCACGAGCCTGAGACGAAAGGAGGAGGTACCCCAGTCGCAGCTCAGGAAAAAGGGGGTGGTATGTACGGTTTTGTCATCCAGGGCAGCAGCTACCATTCGGTTATGGATCCATCTTCGTTTCGCCAGATCGGGTTATGCCAGTCGTGTCCCTCCCGGGCCGCCCTTTTCACTTTATCCTCGTCAATCTCCACACCCAGCCCCGGCCGGTCATTGCGCTCGATAGAACCATCCTTGACGGCAAAAACTTCCGGGTTAGCCATATAGTCCAGTAAATCCATGTTGTCATCGTGGTAGTGAATCCCCAAACTCGTTTCCTGGATAAGCGCGTTCGGTGTACTAAAATCTA
>NZ_JBEPWZ010000169.1:0-6346 GCF_041642155.1 Fodinibius sp. | reverse complement strand
ATTCATCACCAGCCCAATAGTCGATAACAAGTACATCCTCCAGATGCGGTTCTAAAATTTCTACAAAAGCCTGATGGTCCGGATGAGGAAGATAGGTTGCACGGTCTTCTTCACTTTCGAACGTGACAAGGAAACAATGAGTGAAACCTTTATCCAGACCTTCGGGACTATTATTTATCCCCCATTCATACTCCTTGATTTCAGAGATCTTGTCCGGAAGTGCGGAAAATGCCTCCTCCACCTCTGCTATTTCCTCGCTGGAGGTATTATCTTTAAACTTGAATAACACTACATGGCGTAATAACTTTTCGCTCATTGCATCTTCACTGATTATTTTCTCGATTCCCCTATAAGGTTTTTCCTTGTCTAATACTGAAAAGGGGGAATAGCTAAACAATAATGCAATAATCGTAGTAAGTAATAAAGAGTTTTTCATAAATATTTTTTTAAACTGAAAATTAAAATGTACTAACCAATGGGTCAGAACCCACCTAGCATGGACTCAAGGACTCTCTCATATATACATATGGGTTATACAGTTTAAGAATAGCTATCGGTGATCTGAAAATATATTATAAACCGTATTTTTCACACATTTTTTTTATAAAAGTGTACCCCTGCTCGGCGACATCCCACGGTTTGTTGTATTCGCGCCACACATTAATGGAGTTGGCAAAATCAGGATCATCGCGGGTAAAGGCCTCGATCGTCAGCCACCCGTCATAGCCAATATCAGCAAGCGCCCCAAAGGTCTCATCCCACGGAATGTGTCCCGACCCCGGCGTGCCCCGATCGTTTTCACTGATATGTACATGTCCCAGTACCGGCGCTACCTTCTTGATGGCCCCGGCCAGCTTTTTTTCTTCGATGTTGGCATGATGCGTATCAAAATGAGCTTTGACGTTCGGATGTGCTGCCTGCTCGACGAGATAGACCAGCTGTTCCATCGTATTACACAAATAGCACTCGAAACGATTGATTGCCTCGGGCGCCAGCACGATATCAGCCTGTGCGGCATAGTCCCCGGCTTTGGCAAGCACTTCGGCGCTGCGCTTGTATTCGTCCTGGTCGGGAGATTTATCATGGAAGGTTGCAAAAGCGGAATGAAAGGGGCCGCAGAGGAGACCTGCATCCATGTCATCAGCCCGATCGACCGCCCATTTGATGCGATCAAGTCCCTTTTGACGTACCTCTGCAGAGGGACTTATGGGATTTTCTTCGGGGCCTAATACCATCACGCAGGTCATCTCAAGGCCCAGGTCACCGATCTCCCGGCCGAAATCACGGTACACTTGTTTGTCCTCTGCGCCAATAAAACATTCAATGCCATCGTAGCCTATTTTTTTAAGTCGTTCAGCCATTGGCAAGAGCTCGTCAGAGACCACCGCCGACCATGCCAGCAAGTTAAATCCTACTTTCTTCATTATTTTTGGGTTCTAAGTTGTTGTTATTAGTTATCAATTATTTGCTTACCGTATCTCCCCTCGGAAGAGACCGGAAAAATGTTATATAAAAAGGAATTTTAAAAATTCCTCTAAATTTCTCTTCTCCGAAGCCTGTCCCGCACCCTATCCGGAAGAGACTTTTTAACAGGGACCCGTCAAATAGCATGAAATATCAGGCTCCGCCCTGGAAAACAGTTTATGCCAACCTTTTTCGGTAAGCCAGGAGAATTGACTTCACTTTGCCGTTAGACGATTGTTAATCAAAAAACGGGTAAATGGTAACCGGGTTATCGTTTATTTAAAATCAGCTGGTGTTAGTCCTTTTTGATGATCACCAAATCCAAACATGGTGGGCTTGTAGGGGCCGTCCATCGAAACGTCACTTTTTTCGGAAATATCATCCTCCATCTGCAGGGCCCAGTAACAGGCGTTGACCAGCAGGCGTCGCAAGTCCTCACTTTCCAAATCTTCCGCCGCCCCCATCGTCGTTGCGAAAACCCTGCCCCTGTTTCCCGCTTCACTGGTATATTCCTTCGTCCACGCTACCGGCATGATCGACTTGTCCAGGTTCACCTCGGCTTCCGGGTTCATCCCACTGGTCGACTGTCCCCACACCAGCACGTCGGGATCTCCCTGCAGCTCCCTGACGCCATACACGTCCGTCGGTCCCCAAATATCACGAACCCCCTGAAGAACAGGATGTTCCTCCCGCTCCTTAATCCCGTCGATGAGTCCCCGGGTTCCCTCTTTACCGTGAACGCCGTGATGATCAATCCAGGTCTCGCCGAGGATCTGCCGGCCGAAACCGCCTTCCCAGCCCTTCTCTTCACTGCCGAAATCATACTTGGCATAAGGACTGTCGGGATTTCGTTCATAATTGAAAGCGTGGGTGGCCGTGCGCATACCCACCACCGGCTTGCCGGCCTGAAGGTACTCGTGAATATATTTCATCTGCTCGTCCGGCAGTTCCCGGAACCGGGTAAAAATGACCATCAGGTCCGCATCCCGCAGCTGTTCCAGCCCCGGAATATTCGTTTGGTGTTCGGGATCTACATGACCTGTTTCCGGATCAATGGCAAACAGTACAGTCGTATCAAACCCATGCTGTTTGGCGAGAATTTCGCCTAACACAGGAAGGGCTTCCTCCGAGCGATACTCTTCATCTCCGCTAACCAGCACAACACGCTTGCCGTTGCCCGGTCCGTCCGCCGGGTTATAGGAAATCCACTCCGTTCCCTGCTGGGCCTGAGCCCTCGGCAAACAGGTAAAAGTTAAAAACAATATTCCCGCGATCAGGGGCACTATTTTTTTTCCAAACACTTTTTTATTCTGATATAAGTTGTGTTCCATTATGGCAGTATTGAGTTTAGAGTGTGTAATTTTTTATTTTACTAACAAAATTCCCGGTTACCACGCTTTGCAAACAGCCACAGGTCTCGACATTTTCCCGCTGGCATCCATAAACCACGTATAAACTCCCGCTCCCAATCGAACAAGTATATCCGTCATATTTAAAAACAGGCTTTAGTTTGCAATTAAGTTTTGGTCAAGCATCAATATCAAAACCATTCAGCATAATATTCGGTTAAATCAAGTTGATCTCCCGTTTCATCCTGCAGTTCTACAAGGCGTTCCATAAGGTGTTGAATAACTGGCTTCGAATCTTCCTCATCATATAAATCCTCCGTTTCGTACGGATCCTCTTCCAAATCATACAAGCGTACTTTATCTATCCCAGGATACAGAATGAGTTTATAAGGCCATTCAATGACAGATCGCTGTTTATCCAGGTAAGTGCCGTAAATGGCAGTATGGAGCTGTGTTGTATCTCTGCGAATCAGCGGGAGTAAGGATTGAAATTGATAGGAATCCGGTACTTCACCACCCGCAAGCCGAATCGCCGTCGGTGCAGCATCCTGTAGGTAAATGGGCGTTTCATTCTCCGCTCCAGTGGGAATTCCAGGACCCGCTATGATAAAAGGGACTCTGAGTGAATGTTCATACATATTCTGCTTGCCCATAAACCCGTGCTGCCCGACTGCAAGACCGTGGTCGGCAGTAAACACAATGATCGTATTCTCGATTTTGCCGCTATCTTCCAGTTTATCAAGAATAATTCCTATCTGCTCATCCATGTGAGAAATAATCGCATAATATTCCTGCCGATGCACGCCAACCGCATATTCGGTGCGTGGAAATGGAGCCAGGCGCTCGTCACGCAGATCCCGACCGGAACCTATTGCTTCATTATAGGGATATTCCTGCTGGTAATTAACCGGGATCTTCAATTCACTCGGATCATAGGACTCAACATAATTCCTCGGCGATTGCCGGGGATCATGAGCAGCGTTAAAGGCCAAATACATGAAAAACGGATCTTCACGCTCAGTGGCATGATCTATAAAATTCAATGCATCTTCGGCAAGCACCTCAGACCAGTGGGTTCCCCCTTCCCAAAACCCCCCAAATGCCTGATCGTATGGACTCCAGGGGTCCTCTTTACCCTTGTGAGGGCGATCATATCCTGCCTCCGTCTGTTCCGGCATACCCGGACGAACATGGATAACATGATCAAACAGATCATTGGGATCAAGCCCCGGAACATGCCATTTTCCCGTAAAGTATGTATGGTATCCCGCTTGTTTAAGCTTTTGACTCCAAAAATCTTGTCGCTTAATTACTGAACGGTACTCTTCTTCGCTTAATTTCCGGGCATTCCAGACATATTGCCCGGTATTTAGCATCGTACGGCTTGGTATACAAACAGCAGGACTCCAGGACCCCATGTTATAGGCGCGGGTAAACCTGAGCCCCTCCTCAGCCAGAGCATCAATATTCGGCGTGCGTACCTCATCATTGCCGTTGATACCAACATCATGATAGCCCAGATCATCAGCAAAAATAAACACAATATTGGGTTGTCGTGCCATCCCACTTACTACAGAGAGCAGAAGATAAACCAGAATTGTTATGATAATGCTAAATAATCTCGACATATCTTTTAGGCAAATTACAAGCCACCCATTTTGTTGGTCCGTACATATTCATAAAGTACCGATAAAAGGTCTACTCTTTTGACTGCCATTGACCTCTGCATCAATCCTCAAGAGGATGTTCGTCCAGCAATTCCTGAGGTGTATAAAAGCCGGATTTATCTTCAGTCGAAGCCCGCACTTCTTTCACCTTTTCGGTGGAGATGGCCGGAGCTTCATTTCCAAATGCATTGCGCACGTAGGTGAGTACAGCAGCCACCTCCTCATCTTCGAGCATGCCTCCAAAGGGGGTCATTGGTACCTGGCCCGGATAGGTCTCCCCCAATACCTCAATGGGGCCTTGCAATCCGTTCAGCACCAGTTTTATCAGCCGTTCCTCACTTCCCAGAACCCAGTTGGTTCCGGCCAACGGCGGAAATCCAGAGTTCGAAAGCCCCTGCCCATCAGGCTGGTGGCAGGTGCCGCAGCTTCCTTCCTGGTTATAAATTTCCCTGCCCTGGACAAAAAGCTCATACTCGGCTCCTTCCAGATCCGTTTCATCGATCTCGTCCTGTTCCTCTGGCGGCTCATACGACTCTCCTTTAATATGAGCCATGGCAGCATTAAACGCAGGGGCGATCCATCGGTCAAGCGGTTTTTCTCCGGCTTTCGCCAGTACGGGTAATCCTTCATCTTCCTCCAGCCAGGATGCCGCCACAATCGCTTCCAGCCGCACCCGCCCGTGATCATCTCCTGCGGCCTGTATCAGCAGCTCCGCCTGATCATCAAGCTGGTGGCCGGTATAGCGGACGACCCGTACCGCGGCAGCCCGGACCCGGTGATCGTTTGCTTCAAGCAGTTTCCGAAGGAGTGATTCGTCCAGATCATTGAGCCCCCAGGTTACCCATAAAGCTTCCAGCAAGTGGTGTTCGTACTGAGGATCATCCTGATCGAGGCCGGCGGTCCATTCTGTGATTTTTGACCGGACCTCTTCGGCATCGCGCCCCCGAAGCTCGCGCCGGGTACGATTGCGCGTGCGGTATTCAGGCAGTTTTAAATTTTCCAGCAGCTGTTCGATGGAGGCACCGGCAATCTCGGCCGGTTCTACCAGCGGGCGGGAGGGATAGGTGATGCGATAGATTCGCCCGTGCTTGTGGTCCCGCAGGGGATCGCGCGCGTTATGCTGCATGTGGCCGACCAATACGTTGTGCCAGTCGACCAGGTAGAGCGATCCGTCCGGGGCAAATTCCATATCCACCGGACGAAAGTTGCCATCTGATGATTCCACCAAATCCTGGCGATGTCGGGTGGTGTACCCTGTTCCATCCTCGGTCATCTGGTGTTGTTTGGTTCCTAAAAATCCTATGGTATTATTAATGAGCAAATCACCCTGAACCTCCTCCGGGAAATGACGACTGGATACAAACTCCAGGCCGGAAGTAGGCCGAACCATATGATCCTGCTCAATCAGATTTTCTGACATGGGAGAAGATTCTCCGTACAGCGGCTTGATGGTACCAGGCATCATCCAGCGTACATTGGGACTGGAGGTTTCGGCAAAAAAGTTTTGTCCCCATCGGTCAAAGGCGATCCCCCAGGGATTAGGTATGGAAAGCTGGGCCGTCCGTTCCAGCTTCCGGCGCTGGGGACTAAACCGGTAAAAACCGCCATTGGTACCACGGACCGGGCCGTAGGAGGTCTCCACATTGGTATGCAGGAACACGCCCTCTCCCATGTAAATGGCTCCGGAAGGATCAGGCGTATACGCGCTGTGCGCATGGTGGGTATCATGATCGTCAAACCCGCTCATAACAATTTCTTCCCGGTCAGCTTTGTCGTCTCCATCGGTGTCGGTGTAAAGCTTCAAATTGGTCCCTTGCGACACATATACCCCTTCCGGCGCCAGCTCAAAACCCACCGGCAAGTGCA
>NZ_JBEPWZ010000168.1:0-6348 GCF_041642155.1 Fodinibius sp. | reverse complement strand
GAGAGAGTTGAGATAAGAAAAGCATTAATTTGGCGCTTAAAAAGTGGGCGATGCAGGATTCGAACCTGCGACTTCTTCCTTGTAAGGGAAGCACTCTAAACCGCTGAGTTAATCGCCCGGAACCGGATTAACTAAAGTTCAATACATTCTCTGCAGGCAAAACTCGGAAGCTTGAAACGACCGAGGATGAATCACCGTATTTTAGAGAGCACAAATATACGGATATTTTAGCTTCCAACAAAAAGAATCACCGTATTCTCCACCATCTGTTTCTCGTTCTTTCAACTCAACCCAGTTACCTTTACCTTGACTTAAGAATATTTATCATTCATCTTAGCTCTTACAAAATATTTTATTCATAAGGTGAAATCATGGCTAATCAATCCACCAATCACAATCAACACGAAGCGGTCATTGTCGACGGCGCCCGCATCCCGTTCCAGCGCTCGGGCACTGGCTACAAAAAGCTGATGGCATACGACCTGGGACGTATGGCGATAGAGGGACTGATCGGCCGCTCGGCCATTGACGGGAGGGATATCGACCGGATCATCATGGGCTGTGTCATACAAGACGTCAACACAAGCAACGTAGCCCGGGAATCTGCCATGGGAGCCGGGCTCCCAAAATCAATTCCGGCCCATACGGTTACACAGGCGTGTATCTCCTCGAACCAGGCCGTTTCTTCGGCCGTAAACCTTATCCGGTCGGGACAGGCGCGGGTGGTGCTGGCAGGAGGTACGGAAACGATGTCGGATATCCCCATCCGCTTCCGGCGTAAATTCCGGAGAAAGCTGCTGGACGCCCAAAAGTATAAATCGATAAGCGACTGGCTCTCGTTTTTCAAAGGACTGCGACCCTCAGATGTGCTCCCGGAAGTCCCCTCCATCGAGGAATTTTCCACGGGCGAAACCATGGGGGAAAGCTGCGACCGCATGGCGGCCCATTTCGGTATCAGCCGCAAGGCCCAGGACGAGTATGCGCTGCGATCGCACCAGCTGGCCGCCCGGGCGACCAGCGAGGGATGGCTGGAGCCGGAACTGCTGCCCGCAGGGGTACCGCCCGATTTTGAAACTATTGAACAGGACAATGGCTTCCGCGAGGATACGTCCATGGAAAAGCTCTCAAAGCTGAACCCCGCCTTCATAAAACCGCACGGCACGGTTACCGCCGGCAATTCCTCATTTCTGACAGATGGTGCCTCGGCTTCCCTTATCATGGAAGAGGAAAAGGCACGAGAACTGGGGCTCACGCCCAGGGCTTACCTCCGGGAATATACGTATGTGGCCCAGGACCCGGTAGACGAATTGCTGCTCGGCCCGGCCTATGCGACTCCCAAAGTGCTGGACAGCATGGGGCTCACGCTTACCGACATAGACGTATTTGAATTTCATGAAGCTTTTGCGGGACAAATACTGACGGTACTCAAGGCGTTGGATTCTGAAAAATTTGCCAGAGAAAAGCTCGGCCGCGAGCAAAAGGTGGGAGCCGTTCCGATGGACAGGTTTAACTGCTGGGGCGGTTCGCTCTCGCTGGGACACCCGTTCGGGGCGACGGGCGCCCGGCTTGTTACGACCGCGGCCAACCGCCTGCACCACGAGGATGGAACACTGGCACTGGTGGCAGCCTGTGCGGCGGGGGGACAAGGTCACGCTATGGTTTTGGAGCGGTATCCGGCGTAACATTCCAACGATTCAGTGACAGCGGCTAAATTCTGTCGGCCCGTTTGCTATCTGATATTCAAAATTTCATACATTATTCCCATGAGTTACTTATCTACCGAAAAACAAGACGATATCCTGGTTGTCACGCTCGATCAGCCGGGTGAGAAAGTTAACAAGCTGGACGAACAACTGATGACTGAGTTCCGGGATCTGCTGGAGAAGGCGGAACAGGAAACGGTTACCGGCCTGGTGGTGATCAGCGGCAAAGTAGATAACTTTATCGCCGGCGCCGACGTAGCGATGCTCAAAAACAAAAAGGCCCCGAAAGAAATTGAGGATTTGAGTCGCCGCGGCAACGATCTGTTGTTGGACCTGGAACACTTTGACAAGCCGATTGTGGCCGCAATCCACGGTTCGTGCATGGGAGGCGGACTCGAAGTGGCCATGGCCTGCCATTACCGGGTGGCGTCCGATCACGATAAAACGGTGATGGCCCAGCCGGAAGTACAACTGGGACTGCTGCCCGGCGGCGGCGGCACGCAGCGGCTTCCGCGCCTGATCGGTATTCAGAACGCCCTCAACTATCTGCTGACCGGCAAGAATATTTATCCTCGTAAAGCCTATAAGATAGGGCTCGTCGATGAGTTGATCCATAAGGATGCCATCCTGAAGGCGGCAAAAAAGGCCGTGCACCGGATTAGCAGGGATGGCTTCGAGCGCAAGGACAAACGCTCACTACTCCATCAGCTGATGGAGGGACTGAGTCCCCTGCGCAAGATTATCTATTCCCAGGCACGCAAGCGTACAAGGTCCAAAACCAAAGGCAACTATCCGGCCCCCCCGCGCATTATCGACTGCGTGGAAGAAGGTTACGAAAACGGCATGCGGGCGGGACTCAATTTGGAATCCAGGAATTTCGGACGGCTGGCAGCGACCCCGGAGTCGCAGGCGATGGTCAATCTCTTCTTTGCCATGCAGGGCGCCAAAAAGAATCCCGCGGCCGAAAAAGCGGAACCCGTTCAAAAAATAGGGGTGCTGGGAGCGGGACTTATGGGTTCGGGCATTGCCGATGTGAGTGCCAATAAAGGGCAGTATCGCATTCTCCTGAAGGATCAAAATGCGGAACAGGCCGTCGAGGGGAAAAAACATATCTGGCGGGACCTGGAGAAGAAGCGGAAAAAGAAGATCATCTCTTCGTTTGAGCGCGACCGTATCTCCAGCCTGGTTACGGCTACGGGCAGCTACGAAGGCTTTGGCAACGTGGACCTGGTGATCGAAGCCGTTTTTGAAGATTTGGACCTGAAGCAGTCTATCCTCCGGGAAGTAGAGGGCAGGCTGCCCGAAAAAGCCATTTTTGCATCCAACACCTCCTCCCTGCCCATCCGCGAGATTGCCCGGGCGGCACAGCGTCCACAACAGGTTGTTGGCATGCACTATTTTTCTCCCGTGCCTAAAATGCCGCTGATCGAAATTATTACAACAGAACAAACGGCTGACTGGGTCACCGCCACGGCACGCGAGGTGGGCATCCGCCAGGGCAAGCATGTGATCGTGGTCAATGACGGTCCGGGCTTTTACACCACCCGCATCCTGGCCCCCTATATGAATGAGGCCCTGATGCTGCTGGAGGAAGGCATCTCCATCGAAGAACTGGATAAGCATATGAAACAGTTCGGATTTCCCGTGGGACCGGCTGCGCTTTTTGATGAAGTGGGGATTGATGTGGCGGCCCATATTACCGAGGTGCTCAGCGATCTCTTCGCTGAACGTGATTTTCACCCCAGCGATAAGCCCACCACTCTATTTGAGGAGGGCTACAAGGGAAAAAAGAATAATCAGGGGTTCTACCACTATGAAGAGGAAGGGTCGAAAACAAAGAAAAAAGAGCCCAACAAAAAGATTTACCGCTTTTTCGGGGGACAGGATCGGTCCTCGATGGAAGCCCAAACGGTTCAGCAGCGCATGACGCTTATGATGATCAACGAGGCCGCATGGTGCCTGCAGGAGGATATTCTCCGCGATCCCACGGACGGCGACCTGGGAGCGGTACTCGGCCTGGGCTTCCCCCCCTTTCTGGGCGGGCCCTTCCGGTATATTGATCGCCGGGGAGCGGCTGCCATCGTGGAGCAACTCGAAACATTCCAGCGGGGACTGGGTCCGCGCTTTAAACCGGCGGACATCCTGAAAACCCATGCTTCGGCCGATAAAAAATTCCACGCGGATTGATTATTGGGTTCCTGTCAACGCTTTTACCATGAACTGCGTGGGCCATCTTAATGGCGGATTATGGAGAGATCCCTCCAACCAGCTATAAAATTGTTCCATCCCCACAAAAATAGTATCTTTAGAAGCTTAACCAACTGATTATAAATAAATTAATAATTGCATGTTTGATACAGCTTTTTTCATTATGGGATCGCCCGATCAGGCCGGGTGGATGAACCTTCTCTTTCTGGGAGCCATCTTCCTGATCTTTTATTTCTTTATCATTCGCCCGCAAAGTCAGCGCCAGAAAGAGATTAAAAAGATGGTTGAAAACCTTGAAAAAGGAGACAAGATTGTGACTTCCGGCGGAATGATAGCGCAAGTGAGAACTGTTGATGATGACACCGTGTTGGCAGAGATCGACAGCGGCGTCAAGGCCCGGTTCAAAAAAAGCTCCATTACCGACGTCAATCCCAATCAAAATGATTAACAACTTTGTCTGCTATGGCTGGTGAAGCGACATTCGATAGTATAGAATCAGCTATCGAAGATATTAAGCAAGGACGTGTCGTCATTGTTGCGGATGATGAAGACCGTGAGAATGAAGGCGACTTTGTGATGGCTGCCGAAAAAGTAACGGCCGAGGCCATCAATGTAATGGCCAAATACGGGCGTGGACTTATTTGCGTACCTATTACACGTGAAAAAGCCTATTCGCTTAATCTTGATTACATGGTATCGGAGGGCGCTGATCCCGAAGAAGCTGCATTTACCGTTTCTGTAGACCATAAAGAATTGACGACCACCGGAATATCGGCAGCGGATCGCGCCAATACCATCAACGAGTTGATGAAAGACGATGCCCGGCCCGGTGATTTTCGCCGTCCGGGACATATTTTTCCGCTAATCGGCGTTAACGGGGGCGTGTTGCGCCGCGCCGGACATACCGAAGCGGCTATCGACCTGGCCCGCATGGCGGGACTCAAACCCGCGGGTATTATCTGTGAAATCATGAAAGATAACGGGGCCATGGCGAGAATTCCCGACCTGGTAGAACTCTCCGAAGAATTCGACATGAAAATTATTACGATTAAGGATCTGATCGCCTATCGCATGGATAAGGAATCCCTGGTCCGCAAGGTCGTGGAAGTAAACCTTCCGACCATCTATGGCGACTTTACCCTGCATGCTTTCGAAGAACGTCTTACCGGCAACCACCACCTTGCCCTGGTCAAAGGCGAATGGCAGAAAGACGATCCGGTCCTGGTCCGTGTCCATTCCTCATGCATGACGGGCGATATCTTTGGCTCCAAGCGCTGCGACTGCGGGGAACAACTGCACCAGGCTTTGCTGAAAGTGGAAAAAGAAGGCAAAGGCGTCGTTCTCTATATGAACCAGGAAGGAAGAGGGATCGGACTGGTCAACAAGCTGAAAGCATACAAGCTGCAGGAAGAAGGCATGGATACGGTTGAAGCGAACGAGGCACTGGGCTTCGAACCCGACCACCGCGATTACGGGGTGGGCGCGCAGATCCTGCGATCGCTTAACATTTCCAAGTTGCGCCTGATGACCAATAATCCTGTAAAACGGGTGGGGCTTAAAAGCTTTGGACTCGAAATGGTGGAGCGGGTTCCCATCGAAGTCGGCGCCTATCCCGAGAATGTACGCTATCTTAAAACCAAGCGCGACAAGATGGGACACGATTTAAAGCTCGAGGAGCTGGATCCCCACAGCCCTGATTTTATCGACAGTATCGTTACCGACGAATAGTTCGACTTCCGTATTTCCTGGCTTAATCTTATCCGTATACGTAAGAAAGCTTTGAAAAACCAGTCCCGAAGCATCGGGAAATACCCAAGCCTGAGCGAATCCAAAACCGCAGTGTATATTATATGCAGTCTACAGGTGAGGATATTGAAATCGCGAAAATATAGAGATTGGCCAAAACAGCGGTTTTGCAAAGGCCCCTATCAATCTGGAAAACACTCATAGAAGGCCGGATCGGGAGGGAATATCAGCGGTCTGCCCGACTCCTCCGTTTTAAAAAATTCTTCAAATCACACCTTATCCCGGTCCAGGTTGGAAAACTTCTCCATGTTAGCATCGGACGGCGTTTCTTTTTGGCTTGCTTCCCCGGGGGCGGATGATGAATCTTCTTCCACAGGCATTATTTTATTGTGAAAAACCAGCATTGAGACAATCGCTGTGCTAATGGCTATATCTGCCACATTGAAAATATAGGGAAAAACGGCATAGTCTCCTATCTCAAGATTAAAGTGAATGAAGTCCACCACATGCCCCTCCAATATACCACCATATTGACCGATATATCCCATCACAAGCCGGTCGATGATGTTACCGATCGCCCCGCCCAGGATCAGGCCCATACAAAGGAGATAGCCTTTGTTGGCACTATTCCTATTATAGACAACATATCCTAAAATACCCAGCGTTGCTATAATAGCTATGACGCTTACTG
>NZ_JBEPWZ010000167.1:0-6352 GCF_041642155.1 Fodinibius sp. | reverse complement strand
GCTTGATTCCATATTATTCATGAAAAATCCAGGTCGAAAGTAACTTATGCACTTTTCCCGATTTTTTTGGTTTCTTCTGTTCACGTTCATCATATTGCAAAGTTGCAAGAGCAGCGAAGAGTTTTCCGGATATTCTTACGATCCCGAAGGGGTAACCAACACTGTTGATAAAGAAATCCAATCACCGTATAGCCGCACGATTGGTATCAAAGGCGACGGGATATGGATAAGCAACGAATTCGAAGGGGCGCGGATGAGTGACTTCTACCGGGTCAGTGATTCGCTGTACCGTGCTGTCATAGAACCTGAAAATCATCCTGTTAACAACAGTCCCTGGTATTCATTTAAAATGCACAGCGACTCCCCAGCCACGGTTAACCTCCAACTCTTCTATAAGCACGGTAAGCACCGCTACCGGCCTAAGCTGAGCAGGGATGGAAAGCAGTGGAAAAGGATCGATTCTTCTGACATCCGGGCAGACACCTCCGGCACGGCTATCCTGACCCTCGACCTGAATGAAAATCCCCTATGGATTTCGGCACAAGAGCTGCTTACCTACCAGGATATGGTCGCGTGGATGGACTCTATCGGCACGGCCACCCGGACGCGACTGGATACTGTCGGGTACTCACACCAGCAACGCCCTGTCATAAAAATGACAATCGGCAGCGCTTCCCCGGACCGCAACCAGGGCGTACTCGTGATCACCGGTCGGCAGCATCCACCCGAGGTAACCGGGGGGCTGGCCAGCCGGGCGTTTATCGAGGCATTGGCAGCGGATACGGAACTTGCGAAAAACTTCCGAAAAGAATTTGAAATTTGGGCCTATCCGCTGGTCAATCCGGATGGGGTGGCGGGGGGACACTGGCGACACAACGGGGCCGGTATCGACTTGAATCGCGACTGGGAAAACTTCAACCAGCCGGAAACCCGGGCTATCCGTGACGACCTGCTTCCGATTGACGATCGCCCGGAACGGCGGGTGTATTACGGGATCGACTTTCATTCGACGAAATCAAATATTTTTTATCCCATCAAACAGGATATATCCACCTTCCCGGAAGATTTTACTTACCGGTGGATAGAAACCCTGCAAGAACACTTTCCGGAGACCCCCTTCAATGTGGAGCCCTTCGACACCAATTCTCCTATTGCGAAAAACTGGATCTACCATGCCTTTGGCGCGGATGCTGTTACCTATGAAGTGGATGACCGGGCCGACCGGCAGAAGCTAAAGGAGGTAACGCTTCAAGCGGCTCACGTAATCATGCGGCACCTGCTTGAGGAAAAAAGGAAAAGGCAATAGCCAGTCTTTTATATTATATCATATTTTTCCCAACCCGGGGGGAACATTTTAGGTTCACATTCCGTTAGAGCATATTAAATAAGGGTTCACCGGTGGTTCATTCACCTTAATTCATTGAGGTCTGTTATGTTAGGTACTATTCTTGTTATCGTTGTTCTCCTGATGCTTATTGGTTCTCTGCCGAGCTGGCGCTATAGCCGTGGTTGGGGATATGGTCCCAGCGGTATTCTTGGCACGATCCTCATTATTATTCTTATTTTTTGGTTGCTGGGACACATTTAATGAGACCTTTGTAAAACCAGGAGTTTTATTCTATATCAACTCCTGAGCGATTTTAAAACCGTAGTATACACGCAATACATGAGGTTTTTGAAATCGCTGAAATGTAGCCATTGGGCATAAAAACGGCTTTGCAAAAGTCTCTTACAGGCGTTTTAATAAAATCGCCAGGCAAACTTTTGTTATTGAAACCGAAGAGTTTGATTCTCTCTGGCAGCCTGAACCCCTTTCCCCCCACAGGTAACATAGTTGTCGGGACAGCCTTTTCGTAAGATAACCACTTTTGGTATCGCCATCAGCAACCTGTCTCTCTCACTGTCCCCTCCGTACGTTTGTGCCTAAAGCGATTAGAATTTCGCCGCGCAGCAACAAAAAACCTAACAGGCACTGTACTGGATCGGGACACACAGCATCCGGTTGCAGGCGTTAATGTCTTTTTTGCCGACCTGTAATTTACTTTTTAACCACACGACAGAGCGTTATATTTGACCATTATGAAACCAACTAATTTTATGCTTTGGATCATTGCCGCGCTGGGGATATCGCTATCGCTGGCTGCCTGTAACAATCCCGATACGATTATTGATTTGAATGATAATTCCTACGAGCTGCTCAATGAAGACAGTTCCGCGGTGCGCTTTCCCAATGATTACAGTGGAAAGACAACCCTCATTACCTTTATCTACACGCACTGCCCGGATGTATGTCCCGTCATCACGGCAAATATGAAGAATATCCAGAGCGAGCTGGCGGATACCAGTGATATTCGTTTTGTGGAAATCACTTTTGATCCCGAACGCGACACCCCCTCCGTGCTTGCGGAATACAAGGATGTCTACAGCCTGAACCACCAGTTTTCACTGCTTACGGGTCAGCCTCCCGAGATCGACTCGCTACTCTCAAAGCTCAATATCGTTGCCGAGAAGGCCCGGATCGATTCCCTGCAGCAAGATAGCAGCGACTATTTTATGAGGCACTCCAATACGATTTATATCATGGATAAGCAGGGGCGGATCAGGACAGAATATCCGGCTAATGTCGTCCCGCCTGAAAATGTGATCGAAGACCTTCAAAAAATACGCTGATTATGTCTCTTTATCGCTATCTCCTGTTGATCTTAGTATCTCCCCTGCTGCTCTTATGGGGATGTGGCTCCAGCGAAAGCAACGAGAAAGAAGATATCGCTGCCGGTACCATTGAACTGGCCGACGGGTGGGCGCGTCCCGGCGCCGAAGGCATGATGAGCGCTGTTTACCTGACGATCCGCAACAAAACAGCCTACCCGGATACCCTGGCGGGGGTAAGCAGCGATGCCGCCCGGAAAGCCGAGGTCCATGAATCATACAAAGGAGAAAACGGCATGTCGGCTATGCGTCCTGTACCCAGCCGCGTTATAGAATCCGGTGACAACCTGTATCTTCAGCCCGGGGGACTGCATATTATGTTGATAAAACTGAAAGAGGGCCTGGCGGCGGGGGATTCGGTGAATGTACTGCTGGAATTCAGGCGAACCGGAACCCGGAACATCCGGCTGCCGGTTCAGGCACAGAGATGAGGTGATGGAAATGAATTCGCCCTCGGCTCTTCTCCCAGCGACGAGACTGACGACTCCTGCCCATCACGCTGCAATGCCTCTTCGTCTACCTAATATTTTGAGTAGCCCAAGAAGATTGACGAGATTGAAATTGTTCTGCGTGTGACAAAATCGGCCGTCCACGACTTTGGCAAGGCACTAATAAACTAGTTATAACTGACCCGTTACGAGTAATCATGGTACAGACTATCTTTATGGTGGGCATCGGGGGATTTGCCGGAAGCGTACTTCGCTACCTGATATCCTACTACATGAAAGCAAGCTGGTCCACCGTCTATCCCTTCGGAACTTTTACCGTGAACCTGGCCGGCTCCTTTCTTATCGGCATCATTATCGCCGCAGCCCTGACCGAAAACCTGAGTCAGCAGGCGCGGCTGCTGCTGGCCACGGGATTTTGCGGGGGGTTCACCACTTTTTCTACGTTCTCCTTCGAGTTTTTCTCACTGCTGCAAAATGGGCATACCGGGTACGCTTTTTTATACGCCGTCAGCAGTCTGGCCCTGGGGTTGCTTTTTGTGTGGCTGGGATTCAGCCTGGGCAAACTTCTATAACTATAGACAGCAATTATTTAAAATCGAGAATGTGAGCCGGTGAGCCGGTGGGAAAACCGATATCCAGCATCATCGAGAGGGTCGGTGCAATTTGCGGAATGACCGTTTTCTCGGTTGTTTCTCCCCGGGGCACGCCCCACCCATAAAAAAGCAGCGGCACGTGCGTATCATAATTATAGGGCGAGCCGTGCGAGGTGCCCGTATCGGAACGACGATCCAGCCAGCCCGGCTTCAGCTGAATATAAACATCCCCCGACCGGTTATGCTGAAAACCCCGCTGGTACATCGCCTGGTAGCCGTCATCATAATGTTTGTTCCGGAAATTGTAGGCCGTATTCGTAGAAGACACAGCCTTAAACTGCAGTAAAAAGTCCGCCACATCCCGTTGCATTTTCTTCAGCGAGTATTCCCTGCTCCGCACCCGTTCACGATTCAGGTATACCTGCTGGTTGGCATAGGCCTCCACCCATTCGCCCTCGCCGTATTTTCCATTCAGATACCGCTCAAGCACCTCCATGACCCCTTCGCTGTTGAAATACCCGCCCGGTAATTTTTTGTCCATTAATTCTGCAGGGACATCCACCGCCCCGTGGTCGGAAGTCAGCATAACCAGGTAGTTGCCCACTCCGACTTTTTGGTCCAAATACTCCAACAGGTCCGCCAAGTCGCGGTCGAGCCGCATATACGTATCCTGCAGCTCGATTGAATGCGGACCGAACTTATGTCCCACATAATCGGTGGATGAAAAGCTGACGCTTAAAAAATCAGTGGTCTCATCTGCTCCCAGCTGTTCAGCATCCAGGGCCCGCTTGGCCAATTCTTTCACGAGCGTATTTCCGAACGGCGTGGAATTAATGATACCGTAAGCATCCCCCCTGTTTTCTGCCAGGTTATGGGGAAAGACGGGTCGGTCCTCCTTTTCAAAGGTTCCTTCATACGGCGTATTGTCGGGATTGCTCTCCGTATACTCCTCGATGGGCAGCAGGGTATCCCAGGTTTTATTGCTAAGCTCTTTAGCCAGCCCCTCGTCGTTGAACTCCCGGACCCAGTCAGGCAATGCATCGGCATACCAGGAACTGGTAATAAAATTTCCCGAGGCTCCTTCGTACCAGTAGGCCCCGTCTCCCAGATGTCCCGCCGGCAGCACGGCCCCGCGATCCTTTGTGGAAACGGCTATAACCCTGCCTTCCTGGTCGGCGGACTTAAGTTCATCGGTCACCGTGGTGCTCATTAGGTTGGCCGGGGACATCTTTCCCGCTTCGCCATCCGTGCCCACAGGCCGGGCGGTTGAATCGGAAACTACATACATATCCTTCCCGATCGACCGATCGTACCAGGAGTTTCCCACAATTCCATTGACCGACGGCGTGGTGCCGGTATAAACAGCGGCGTGGCCGGGTCCGGTGTAGGTGGGAAAATAATTATAATGATGATTTTTAAAATTGTATCCCTCGCCGACCAATCGTTTAAAGCCCCCTTCTTCAAACTTATCCCAATACCGGGGCAAATAATCGTACCGCATTTGATCCACCACAATACCCACCACCAGCTTGGGCTTGTCTTCTTTAGATCCGTACCTACTATGATCCTGGGCCCATCCTCCCTGGAAAGAAGAAGAAAGGAACAGAAAAAGGCTAACTCCAAACGTTTTGAACATGTTCATATCTCGGGATTTGCTTAATAAAAATTTCCAGAGGGAAAATAACTTCTTTTCGGTAAGAATCGAACTATGATCCTGTCAAAATTCTGTCCCAGTGTACTACGCGGTGCGAAGATCATAACCAGCGTTACTATGGCAGGCGGTATTTTGAGTTTCAATATTTACACCTATTTTTCATTATTTTCTTCTCCTCTACTTCCATCGCGAAACGGCATGCTGAAGAGTCCCTTCACTTTTTGATCTTCCACGGAATCAAACTCATCCAGTCCTATTCGCAAGCTTTTCAGTGGATTATGGAGCCGAAAAGTTTGCCACATACGGTCCCAGAATGAAAACAGCGAACTGTAATTTGAGTCTGTCTCGGGCTGCCACCGGGAATGATGTACTTTGTGCATAGCAGGAGTTACGATAACAACGCGCAGCGCTTTGTCCAGTTTTTCAGGCAAAGCAATATCGGCATGGTGAAACTGAACAACGGCAAACATGACAGTTTCATAGAGCAGCAGCTCCCAGAGATAGAGTCCTGTTATCACAATCACCCCGATTCGCAGGGCCGATGAAAAAATAATTTCCCCGGTATGGAACCGGCTGGCAGTGGTGACATCCATACTAGGGTCGGCATGATGTACGCGGTGAAAGCGCCAGAATAGTGGAATTTTATGATTCATTACATGCCATAGGTACATCCACGCATCCATAAGCAATATCGCACCGACCGCATGTCCCCATGCCGGCATCCCCGCCGCCAGCAGCCAGTTGAGAATTCCGAACTCATTTTCATAGGCCCAATTGGACGCCCAAAGCCAGGTCCCCACAAAGAAGACCGAAATGACCAGGGCGTTCGTCAGCCCCAATGCCATGTTTGCAACAAGATGCCTGCCTTTTTTCCGGACCGATCCCTTAAAAAAATCAAAAAAGGGGTGAGCCTGCTCAATCATCAATAATATGATCAGACCTATAAC